>JAVEEB010000289.1 GCA_030840665.1 Frankiaceae bacterium
CGGCAGGGCGAGGCTGTCGCCTGCTGCTAGCTGAGCGATCCGATCCCGATGGCGCTGGCGTTCGCGGATTTCGGCGCCCAGACGACGGTCGATGTCCCTGACCGCCGCCGCGAACGCTGCGTCATCTGCCGCCAACAGTTCCCGCACCCGTGACAGCGGTACGCCGGCATCGGCCAGGGTGCGGATTCTGATGAGCTCCACGACGGCCGCAGCACCGTAACGCCGGTAGCCGGAGTTGTCGCGCCCGGGCTCGGCCAGCAAACCTTTGGCGTGGTAGTGCCGAACCGCGCGAATCGTCACGCCGGCGTATGACGCGAGCTGGCCGATGGTCATCATGAAGCTATTGTCCGAGCTTGCGGCGATACGTGCGCATCGCGAGCGCATAGGCGACCAGCAGCAAACCAACGCACCAGCCAACGGCGATCCAGCCCTCGTTACCGACCGGTTGCTCGCCGTACAGGTTGCGGAGAGTGTTCACGATCGAGGTGACAGGCTGATGTTGGGCGAACCAACGCACCGGGCCGGCCATGCCCTCGGTGGGCACAAATGCTGAGCTGATGAACGGCAGGAAAATCAGCGGGTACGAAAACCCGCTCACCCCGTCGACCGACTTCGCGGTCAGCCCAGGGATCACTGCCAGCCAGGTCAGCGCCAGGGTGAACAGGACCAGAATCCCCAGGACCGCCAACCAGGCAAGCAATCCGGCGCCGGAGCGGAAGCCCATCGCCAGGGCGGCGAGGACGACGAGCGCGAGCGAGTTCAGGTTTGCCAATAGCGAGGTCAGCACGTGACTCCACAGCACAGCCGACCGGACGATCGGCATCGACTGGAACCGTTCGAAGATTCCGCCCGAGATGTCGATGAAGAGCCGGAATGCGGTGTACGCAATGCCGGAGGCGACAGTGACGAGCAGGATCCCGGGCAGCAAGTAGTTGACGTACTTGTCGCCACCGACCTTCATCGCGCCACCGAAGACGTAGACGAACAGCAGCAGCATGGCGATCGGCGTGACGGCGGTGGTGATGATCGTGTCTGGGCTGCGCAGGATGTGGCGCAGGGACCGCTTCAAGAGGACCGCTGTGTCGCGGAAGGCGTACGTGGTGGTCATCGTGGCGTCCCGACTTGTTGGGCGCTGTCGTGGCCAACGACAGCGAGGAAGATGTCTTCCAGGCTCGGCTGCTTCTCGACGTACTCGACCTTTGTCGGCGGGAGCATTTTCTTGAGCTCGGCGAGGGTGCCGTTGGCGATGATTCGTCCCTCGTGGAGGATCGCGATCCGGTCGGCGAGTTGTTCGGCCTCGTCGAGGTACTGCGTTGTGAGCAGCACCGTGGTTCCCTGGGCAGCGAGCTCCTGGACCGTTGCCCAGACCTCGATGCGCGACTGCGGATCGAGACCCGTCGTCGGTTCGTCCAGGAAGAGCACCGGCGGGTCGCCGATAAAGCTCATCGCGATGTCGAGGCGACGGCGCATCCCGCCCGAGAACGTCTTCACTCTGCGCTTCCCAGCGTCTGTGAGCCCAAATCGTGCGAGCAGGCCGTCCGCGAGCCCGCCAGGATCCTTCAGGTGTCGCAGTTGAGCGACGAGTACGAGGTTTTCCCGCCCTGTGAGGACCTCGTCGACGGCGGCGGACTGCCCCGTAAGGCTGATGGATTCGCGTACCCTCGCCGGCTGGGTGGCGACGTCGTACCCGTTGACGGTTGCGGTCCCGCCGTCCGCCTTGAGCAGCGTTGACAGAATCTTCACCGCTGTGGTCTTGCCTGCTCCGTTGGAGCCCAGGAGGGCGAAGATCGTGCCCGTGGGGACGCTCAGATCGACGCTCACTAGTACTGCTTGATCGCCGTAGGACTTCTTTAGCCCGACAATCTCGATGGCTGGAGTCATGGTCATGTGCGTCAGCGTGCAGCCCTGACCCTGCGTCAAGGTCAAGCCCGAGTTGGCCCCACGCCGAGCCGTCAGTGAGGGGTCGTCACCAGCGTCGCCGAACGGTCGCCTTTGAGCCAGCCACCAGGCTCTCCGCCGGCACGTCGTCGGCCACTATGGCCCCCGCGGCGATCACGGCGTCGCGCCCGATGCTGACGCCCGGCAGGATGGTTGCCCCGGCGCCGATCCACACGTTCTCCGCCACAACGATGGGGGCGCCCGTGAGGTACAACTTGCGCTCGGTCGGGTCGACGGGGTGACCACCGGTGATGAAGGTGACCTTCGGGCCGATCATGACGCGCTCGCCGAGCCGGATCCCGGCGTAGTCCAGGAATGTGCAGCCCTGGTTGATGAACACGCCCTCGGCAAGGTCCAGGTGGAGCCCGTGGTCTGTGTAAAACGGCGGGAAAATCGTGACCCGCGAAGGGAGGGGCCGACCCAGAATCTGCTCGAACAGTGCCGCCTTACCCGCTTCGTCCTCGAAGGGCAGGACGTTCAGGCGCGAGGTGAGGCCGGTGACCACCAGCACCCGCTCGGCCATCGCCTGAAACTCGGGGCTATGGATGCGCATGAGACGGCCGCCTGACATTTCCTGATCCTCCCCCACTGTTCACGAAACCGTGTTGGCGGCCACCGGCTGCCGCAGGATCGTGCGCAACTTGTCCGGGGTCACGCGTCGCGCATCACTGAGGTAAATCTCGTGATGCAAACCGTTCTCACGCAGTCCCTCGTCCCGCAGCAACTGATCGTGGAGGTGGCGCAGCGTCGGTCCCTCGTCGTCGTACGAGCCGACGTGCAGCGTCTGAAAACACCGACCCTCCTCGAGTTGCTCGATGTGCAGCTTGCCGTCCACGTCCGCACCCTTCGCACGTGCCGCCGCCACGGCATCGTCGAGTTCCTCGTCGGTCACCCAGTCGGGCTGCCGGATCAGCATTCGCCACGACCACAAATCCTTCTCGCGCGTGTCGAACGTCCGCATGTCATCCGCCCACCACAGACCCTCCAACGGCATGACCACGTAGTCGCGATCGTGGGTACGCTTGCTCGCGAACTTCGCCGCGTAGCTCGCGGTGAACAGCGCCTCGACGGCCGCGGCGTATCGCGGCGACGTCACTGGGCTGCCCGTCCCGTCCACTGCCAGGAATCGCATCGCGGGCACCTCGACGTCGACGAATCTCCCGCGGGGCGGCGCGTACAGGTCGCGACGCTGGGCTTTGAGGTCAACCTTGTCCATCCAGGTCCTCCAACGTGGCTATCGTTTCGCACGCCCGGACGTTTCCGCTCTCGCGGTTTCGGCGGGTCCCGTTCGTATCATCTGTGGCCAACCGGCCGCGGGGCCGGATCGCCTCCCCTGGCTGCGTGAAAGGAGATTGCGTGTCGCCGTTCCACCCCACCGGCCAACCCGCGCCCGATGACGGCCAGATGGCGACGGTCGTGATCGGTTTCACGCGGGTGACCGTCGCCAGCATCGCCGGCCGGTTGTACGCCTTCGACGACCAGTGCACACACCAGCGCTGCTCGTTGTCCGGTGGCAATCTCGAGGGGACCACGGTGGTCTGCCCGTGCCACATGGGCACGTTCGACATCACCACGGGCGCCGTGGTGTCGGGCCTCCCGCGGGAGGCCCTGCGCACTTGGCCAGTCGTGGCGGTCGAGGGAATGCTGGAAGTCGACCTGCCGTGATCGTACGGCGACCATCCAGCCGAATTCGCCTGCTTTCGGTCCAGGCAGATTTACCGTTACAGCGGCAGTTCGGGCGACACGGGCAGGTCTTGGCAACCGAGATCTACGCCGTCCCCTACGCGCAGCGTCTCGCGACCGGTTGGCAGATCAATCGTCCACATGTCACCGGCGCACGGACCTTGCGGTGCGACTTGCATGGTGCGCCCATCAACGCTGATGCCATTGACGCCCAGGACGACACTGAAGGCTCCCGGTGGATACGTCCTCACGGCGTGAGCGCCGCTGCTGTCGACGCGAAGAAGGGAACCCCCACCGCGCAAACACCGAGTGATCACGTAGGCGACCCCGCCACTCGCAGCCGCCGTGCAGACCTGCGCGGGCATGCCGATGACCGGGTGCACGTGGCCGGTGCTCGCCGACAGGCCGACGATGCTGTGGTTCTGCGTGATGCCGTACCCGTCTGCCGCTTCGACGAGCAGCTCGTTCGGTGCGGGCCCCCAGCCCAGCACATTCGCAAGTCCGGCACCTAAATGCCGAACGACCAATCCGTCCGGCGACTGCAGATCCACGAGTACATAGCCGGACCCCACCAAGACGGCGGCAGTCGCTCCGTCGGGCCGCACGAATAGGGACCGATACGCGCCGTCGAGTGCGAGTGGCCCCTGAGCCAGCGGTGCGGCGGCGGACCCCATTGACAACGCCGGTCCCACGGGCGTGAAGGCAGTGGCACTGACCGACACCTGGAGGACCTGCGCGGTCGTCGCCCACGCGCCCGTTGACGTCACGTGCATATCGGCCGCGGGGGTCGCGAGCACGTAGGTCGACGAGGCCGTCGCATCGACGGACCACACGTGCCACGCGGCCGGAACGGTCACGGACCACACCGCGGCCGACGTCATGATGGAGCGCCCCAAGATTGCCTGTGCGGTGGCGTTGCTGGTGAGACTGACGAAGTAGTCGCCAGCCGCGACGGTGGCATTCGTCACAGGGGCCGACGGGCTTGCCAGCGTCGAGGGCGAGGCCGCCGGCGGCGTTGTCGGGGACGTCGCGGCGGCGTCCGCAACTGTTCCGTCGCCGTGGCTGCTCGAGCTACATCCGACGGCGCCAACGGCCACGCAAGCCGCCACGACGGTCACGACAATGGCCCGACGCCGTGCCATTCGCGTGTAGCGCAGGACAACCGCCGCGATAATGCCGACCTCCCCCGGTTGCCACCGCCCCAGCAGAGGTTACTCCTCGGGAAGCGCGGCAAAGGCTTTCTTTGCATTCCGGTACCACCCCATACCGGACACCGGATGCTTCCACCTGTCCTGCATGCTCTTTGCGGCGCTCTCGTGCGTCGCATCACCGCTTGCGACCATCGCTTTCAGATGCTGGTCCTGCGCCTTGATGACGTCATCAGCCTTGTCTCCCTGGAACGCGACATCGCAGGGTCCACCCATTTGCTTGCAGGTCATTGATTTCATGTTCGACTCCTTGAGTGATTGCCGATGTAGGCCGCGAGGTGCTCCCCGGTGAGGGTGGAGCGGGCGGCGACGAGGTCGGCGGGTGTGCCCTCGAAGACGATCCTGCCGCCGTCGTGGCCTGCGCCGGGGCCGAGGTCGACGATCCAGTCGGCGTGCGCCATGACCGCCTGGTGGTGCTCGATGACGATCACAGACTTGCCGGAGTCGACGAGCCGGTCGAGCAGGCCGAGCAACTGCTCGACGTCGGCGAGATGGAGGCCGGCGGTCGGCTCGTCCAGGACCAAGACGTCGCCCTTCTCCCCCATGTGAGTGGCGAGTTTGAGCCGCTGCCGTTCCCCACCGGACAGCGTGGTGAGCGGTTGGCCGAGGCTGAGGTAACCGAGTCCGACGTCGGCCAGCCGGTCCAGGATCACGTGCGCCGCCGGCGTCCGCGCCTCGCCGGTGCCGAAGAACTGCTCGGCCTCGGTCACCGACATCGCGAGCACCTCGCTGATGTCGCGGCCGCCCAAGTGGTAGTCCAGCACCGAGGCCTCGAACCGCTTGCCCTCGCACACCTCGCACGTGGTGGCGACGCCGGCCATCATCGCCAGGTCGGTGAAGATGACGCCGGCGCCGTTGCAGTTGGGGCAGGCGCCCTCGGAATTCGCGCTGAACAGCGCCGGCTTCACGCCGTTGGCTTTCGCGAACGCCTTGCGGATCGGTTCCAGCATTCCGGTGTACGTCGCCGGGCTGCTCCGTCGCGAGCCGCGGATCGCACCCTGGTCGATCGACACCACCGAGTCGCGCCCCGACACCGAGCCGTTGATCAGCGAACTCTTGCCCGAGCCCGCCACGCCGGTGACGACGACCAGCACCCCGAGCGGGATGTCGACGTCGACGTCCTGCAGGTTGTGAGTCCCGGCGCCGCGGATCTCCAGCGTGCCGGTGGCCGTCCGCACCTTTTCCTTGACGGCGGCCCTGTCGTCGAGGTGGCGGCCGGTGAGGGTGCCGCTGGCCCGCAGCCCCTCGATCGTGCCCTCGAAACAGACGGTGCCACCCGCAGTGCCGGCGCCGGGACCGAGGTCGACCACGTGGTCGGCGATCGCGATCGCCTCCGGCTTGTGCTCGACGACGAGGACGGTGTTGCCCTTGTCCCGCAGCCGCAGCAGCAGGTCGTTCATCCGCTGGACATCGTGCGGGTGCAGGCCGATCGTCGGCTCGTCGAAGACGTAGGTGACGTCGGTGAGCGATGACCCGAGGTGGCGGATCATCTTGGTGCGCTGCGACTCGCCACCCGAGAGCGTGCCCGACGGGCGGTCGAGGCTGAGGTAACCGAGCCCGATCTCGACGAATGAGTCCAGGGTCTCCCCCAGCGACGCCAGAAGCGGCGCCACCGACGGTTCGTTCAGGGCGCGCACCCAGTCGGCGAGGTCGCTGATCTGCATCGCGCAGGCGTCAGCGATGTTGATGCCTTTGACCTTCGACGACCGAGCCGCCGCAGTGAGCCGCGTGCCGCCGCAGTCGGGGCAAACGGTGAACGTCACCACCCGCTCCACGAAAGCGCGAATGTGCGGTTGCATGGCGTCGACGTCCTTGGACAGCATCGACTTCTGGATCTTCGGGATCAGGCCCTCGTAGGTGAGGTTGATGCCCTCGACCTTGATCTTCGTCGGCTCCTTGTAGAGGAGGTCGTGGAGTTCCTTCTTCGTGAACGTCTTGATCGGCTTGTCAGGGTCGAAAAAGCCGCAGCTGCTGAAGATCCGGCCGAACCAGCCGTCCATGCTGTAGCCCGGGATGGTGAGGGCACCCTCGTTGAGTGACTTGCTGTCGTCGTACAACGCTGTGAGGTCGAAGTCGGTGACCGAGCCCCTCCCCTCGCACCGCGAGCACATGCCGCCGGTGATGCTGAAGCTGCGCCGCTCCTTCGTGGTGCCGCCAGCCCGCTCGATGGTCACCGCGCCCGCGCCCGAGATCGAGGCGACGTTGAACGAGAACGCCTGGGGTGAGCCGATGTGCGGCTGCCCGAGCCGGCTGAAAACGATGCGCAGCATCGCGTTGGCGTCGGTGGCGGTGCCGACCGTGGAGCGAGGGTTGGCGCCCATGCGCTCCTGGTCGACGATGATCGCGGTCGTCAGCCCCTCGAGGACGTCGACGTCGGGCCGCGCCAGTGTCGGCATGAAGCCCTGCACGAACGCGCTGTACGTCTCGTTGATCAGCCGCTGCGACTCCGCGGCGATCGTGCCGAACACCAGCGAGCTCTTGCCCGAACCGGAAACGCCGGTGAAGACCGTGAGCCTGCGCTTCGGGATCTCGATACTGACGTCTTTGAGGTTGTTGACGCGCGCGCCGTGCACGCGGATCAGGTCGTGACTGTCACCGAGGTGCGGCGCAGACTGCGTGTCCGACTTCTTCGCCATGCTCAGCGCAGCTCCTGGATGCGGATCAGGTTGCCCGCGGGGTCGCGGAAAGCGCAATCGCGGACGCCGTACGGCTGATCGATGGGCTCCTGGACGACCTCCGCGCCGCTGGCCTCCAGCTTCGCGAAGGTGTTGTCGAGGTCGGCGGTGGCAAGGTTGACGCCGAAGTAGGTGCCCTTGGCCACCAGCTCCAGGATGGTCCGCCGCTCGTCGTCCGTGATGCCGGGGTTGGCGGCCGGCGGGTGCAGGACGATGGACGTGTTGGGCTGGTCGGGGGGGCCGACCGTGATCCAGCGCATCCCCTGGTATCCGACGTCGTTGCGGACCTCGAAGCCCAGGATCTCGCGGTAGAAGGCCACGGAGGCGTCCGGATCGCTGTGCGGAAGGAAGCTCGAGTGAATGATGATGTCCATGGGGGTCAGGCTAGCTGCGGCTTCGTGACCCGCGCTTCTCGATTCCTGACCGGTCTGGTCACCTGTTTCGCCACGCACGACAGCATTCCCGCGGTGGCGCGAACCGCGTCGGCCCGATAAGTGCTCGGCGGCACGCCGACCAACTCGGTGAAGCGGGTGCTGAAGGTGCCCAGCGACGAGCAGCCGACCGCGAAGCAGACGTCGGTGACGCTCAGGTCGCCGCGCCGCAGCAGCGCCATCGCGCGTTCGATGCGCCGCGTCATCAGATAGGAGTACGGCGACTCGCCGAAGGCGAGCCGGAACTCGCGACTGAGGTGCCCGGCCGACATGTTCGCGCCGCGCGCCAGCGCCTCGACGTCCAGCGGCTGCGCGTACTCCCGGTCGATCCGGTCGCGGACTCTGCGCAGCCGCGCGAGGTCGCGCAAATGCTGCGCCTCGGAGGGTGTGATGGTCACCTGGAGATCGTGCCACGACGCGGCGAAGGGAGCTATCGCAGTCGCCGCGCTCGCACGACGACGTCGTGTGAGTGATGCGCGCCGGCACCGCTGTCCGGGATCTCACGCGGTCGGGTCTCGTTGACGACCGTTTGCCAGTCGTCGTCAAGAAGCGCGGCGACATCCGCCGGACTGACGTAGTCGGCCGGATCGAACCCGTCAGTGTCCGGACGCGCCTCGAAGCCGGCGTGGTGCACGACCAGCAGGACACCCCCGGGCGCGACGGCCGCGATGAGCGCCCGCTCAGCCTCGTGTCCCGGGGTGCGCAGCAGCGCCGGGTACTGGGCGGACACCAGGTCGAAACCACCGTCGGGAAGCGCAGCCTCCGTGAGGCCGGCGTGCAGCCAGTCCACGTGAACTCCCGCGTCTCGCGCGTGGACGGCAGCGCGTGCCAGCGCGACCCCGGAGACGTCGAGGCCTGTCACGGCCCAACCCTGGCTCGCCAGCCAGACCGCATCCGCCCCCTCGCCGCACCCCACGTCGAGCGCCCGACCCGCGGGCAGAGCCTGCACCTCGGCGACCAGTGCCCCGTTCGGCCGGCCGCTCCACAGCTGCTCGCTGCCCGCGTAGCGCTGGTCCCATTGGGCGGGGGCGTTCTTCGCCGCGGCAGCTTCATGGTGCTCAAAACCCGGCTGGGCGCTGTGTTCCCTCGAGTGATCAACCACGTGCACAGCTTGCCACCGGCGGGCGGATTGACGTAACTGTCCGCCCTTGTCGGGGGTGGCCTTCAGGAGCACAGTCGACAGGAGTTCTCCACGGTGCGCAGCGGACCTCCGGAGGTCACCCGAGATGAGCGAAAAGCGTTCCCATCCGAACAACGGCTCCGGACCTGCTGGCGAGGACCCGGGGCGCATTCGCAACATCGCGGTTATCGGGCCGTCCGGCGCCGGCAAGACAACGCTGATCGAATCGCTGCTTGCGGCGAGCGGCACGGTCGCCCGCCAGGGACGGGTTGAGGACGGCACGACCGTCTGCGACTTCGACGAGTCCGAGGTCCGGCTGGGGCGGTCCGTGTCCCTTGCGCTGGCACCGCTCGTCGTCGATGGCGTCAAGGTCAACCTGCTCGACACGCCGGGCTTCCCGGACTTCATCGGGGAAACCCGCGCGGCTCTCCGCGCCGCCGATGCCGCGCTCTTCGTCGTGTCCGCCACCGACGGCATCGAGGCGGCTCAGCCGCTGTGGGACGAGTGCCTGCAGGCGGGCCTTCCGGTCGCCGTCATCCTGACCAAACTCGACTCGCCGCGCGCGGATTTCGCGGAGACCGTCGCGCAGTGCCGGCAACTCTTCGGAGACGGCGCCCTCCCGGCCTATCTCCCGATGTACGCGGGCAGCTCGGAATCGGCCGGCGCCCCGATCGGGCTGCTCGGCCTGTTGACGATGACGGCGTACGACTATTCCACTGGTGAGTGCCAATCGCGACCCGCAGACGACGCAGAGGCGGCACGGTGCGAGGAGGCTCGCAACGCGTTTCTTGAAGGCGTCATCGCCGAGAGCGAAGACGAGACGCTCATGGACCGGTACCTCGACGGTGAGCCGCTCGAGTTGGACCTGCTCACCAACGACCTGGAACGGGCTGTCGCACGCGGCCGGTTCTTTCCGCTCGTGCCCGCCATTGCGACGAGTGGCGTCGGCATCGCACAGGTCCTCGAACTCCTGACCCGCGCCTTTCCGCCTCCCGTCGAGCACGGCCTGCCGGCGGTCACCAGGCCCGACGGCTCCCCCGCCAGTGCCGTCACGTGCGACGCGTCCGGTCCCCTGTTGGCGGAGGTCGTCAAGACGACGTCCGACCCGTATGTCGGCCGGATCAGCCTCGTCCGGGTGTTCTCCGGCACCCTGCGGCCGGACGAGGTCGTGCACGTCTCCGGCCACGGTCGGGCAGACGCCGGCCACCGCGACCATGACGACGAGGAACGCACCGGCCTGCTGACCAGCCCGCTCGGCGCCGCGCATCGGCCGGTGCCGTACGGGGTTGCCGGCGACATCGTGGCCGTGGCCAAGCTGTCGCACGCGGAAACGGGCGACACGCTGTCCGGTCGCGAGCATCCGCTGTTGATGCAACCGTGGGACATCCCGGAGCCGCTGTTGCCTGTCGCCGTGAGCGCGTCGTCCAAGGCCGACGAGGACAAACTGAGCGCGGCCCTTGTGCGCCTCGCCGCCGAAGACACGACCGTGCGTCTCGAGCAATCCCACGAGACGGGCCAACTTCTCTTGTGGTGCATGGGTGAAGCGCACGTCGACCTGTTGCTCGATCGCCTCGCCAGGCGGCACGGCGTGCACGTCGACAGGGTGCAGGTGAAGGTGCCGCTGCGGGAAACCCTGGCCGCAGCGGCGACCGCGCAGGGCCGCCACGTGAAGCAGTCCGGTGGCCACGGTCAGTACGCGGTCTGCACGCTCGTCGTCGAGCCGTTGCCGTCCGGGTCGGGCGTCCAGTTCGCCGACGAAGTCGTCGGCGGCGCGGTGCCCCGCGCGTTCATCCCCTCGGTGGAAAAGGGCGCGCGAGCCCAGCTCGAGTCCGGCGTCCGCGCCGGAGTGCCGATCGTCGACGTACGCGTCCGTCTCATCGACGGCAAGGCACACAGCGTCGATTCGTCCGACATGGCGTTTCAGCTCGCCGCCGGTCTCGCCATCCGCGAGGCGGCCCACCTGGCCGGCACGACCGTCCTCGAACCGATCATGGGCCTCGCGATCGTCGTGCCGGACCGGTTCGTCGGCGCGGTGATGAGCGACCTGTCCTCGCGGCGCTCCAATGTCCTCGGGAGTGAACCGGCGTCGGCAGGGCACACGGTCGTGCACGCGGAGATGCCCGAATCCGAAGTCGTGCGCTACGCCGTCGGTCTCCGCGCAGCGACGCACGGGACCGGCACGTGGACACGCGCCTTCGCGCGCTGGTCGCCCGTCCCGCCGCAGACGGCGGCCGCCCTGCTGTCGGTGTAGGCGGCGGGCCGGCCAGTCACCCCGTTATTGGCGTTCCGGCCGGACTCACGACCCACCAGTAGGCGCCGAAACCCGCGCTGCCCTGGCCCGCGGTGGACCCGGCGCCGGTCTCGAAACTGAAGTAGTACAGCGGGTGCCCGTCGTACGTCACCTGCTGTTTTCCGTCGGAGCGCGTCGACGTACCCAGCCCTGCCGCTGCCACCGCTCCGCCCGCCCTGGGCAGGCCGACGACGGGCGGCCACGCGGCCGCACACGCGCCCCCGCACGCCGAGCGGCCCTTCCGGTCGGCCTCCCACAGGTACAGCGTCCGCCCGGCAGCATCCGTCAGGTAGGTGCCGAGCACACCAGTGGTCGTGGTGATCGTCACCGGTTTGGGTGCGACCTTGATGGGCGTTCCGGCGGAGCTGACCGCGTACCACCGCGCCCCGAAGCGGTTGCTCCCCTGGCCGGCCGTCGCACCGCGGGACTTGTCGCCGCTGAAGTAGTAGAGCGGACGACCGTGGTAGGTGACCTGCGTCCTGCCATCTGCCCGCACGATCGCCCCCAAAGCCGACGGGGCGACCTCGCCCGCGGCCTTGGCGCGGCCCAGCACCGGCCACCAGATCGTCGCGCATTTTCCTGTGCACACTGACTTCTTGATGGGGTCGGCCAGCCACACGTAGAGGGTCCGTCCCGAGGTGCCCGTCAGGTATTTGCCGAGCCGGCCGCTCCGCGTGGACACAGTGACGGTGTACGACGTGACGGCCGCGGGCTGCGACGAAATGGCGAGTGCTGAGGCATTTGCGGGCACCGAACCCGTCACGGCACCCGGCACGGACACAAGGACGCTGGCCGCCGCGAAACTCGCCCCGGCCACCGCCGCCCGAGACCTTCGCCATCTCGGCCGGTCACCCGTCGGTTGCCGCCCGATGATCGAACTGTTCATGGCGCCTCCTGGGGGCTCCGGGCACGGCGTGCCGGCCAACCCACTGCACGGCCGCGCGCCCCCGATGGTTCGATGCCGCGGTATCCAGGCTTCAGGGCGGGAGTGGACGACCGATAAGAGCTAAGGACGAACGGACATGACGGGCCACCCCGAGCACGCTCAAGGGGCGGTCGAACTGCGCGGCGTGGGCCGGGCGACGCTGCGAACGTCGCTCGGTCGCCGGGCGCTATGCGTCGACGACCCTGCTAGCGGGGTGATCCGGGACGTCGACGTCGACCTCGCCCAGCCGACCAACTGGCACCGCCACCTCCGTGCCGCCGTTGCGCAATTCAGCGGGCCACCGCAGCAGCGGCAGCGCGATCCCCACCGCGGTCATCGCCCCCGCAATGCCGACCACGTAGCGAACGTCGAACGCCGCTGCCAGCAGCCCACCGCCGATGAGCCCCAGCACCTGCGCCGCAGTCAACAGGCTTTGGGCGAGTCCCATCGCGCGGGCCCGCAGGTCCTGCGGCGTGTACAGCATGAAAGCCGCGTTCGCCGCAAAATGAAAAGCGAGGAGCAGACCGGCGCACGTCCACAGCGCGAAGACGGCGGCCGGTGGCATCGGCACCGCTGTGAGCACTAGCGGGACCGGCGCCAGCCAGGCGCAGGGCCTGATCCACCGGATGCGCTTGTCCCGAGCCACGTAGCGGGCAAGCACAATCCCGCCCAGGGCAGCGCCGATCGGCATGGCAGCAACCATCGCGCCCTGCGCCAGCCCGTGCAGCCCGTGCCGACTCGCGTACACGATGGCCAGGCCTTCAGGCACCGCGGCGCCGGCGACCGTCACGGACGAAACGAGCAGCAGGGACCGCAGGACTGGGCGCGCCCACACCTCTCCGACGGCCGTCCGCATCATGGCCACCATGCCGCGCCCGGCGCCGTGGGTGTGCTCGGCATGCGGCCGACGTTCCACAAAGACGATGAGCGCAACAGCCGACAACACGAACGTCCCGGCATCGATGAGCAACGCACCGCCGCCACCGACGGCGCTCACAGCGACGGCCCCGGCAAGATAACTGCCGATCTGCGTCAGCTGGTAGGTCAACCCCGTGACGACGCTGGCCGCGACGTATTGGTCGTTGCTGACCACTTGCGGTATCAGCGCCGCCCGGCTCGCGTCGAAGGCGGGACTGAAGAACGCCGCCGCCAACACCAGCGTGAAAGCGGTCACGATCGGCCAGTCGAGCAACACGGAGCAGGCGGCGGCTGTGATGAGCGCCGCCCGCGCGACGTCGCAGACCACCATCACGCGGCGCCTTTCGAACCTGTCGCCGAACGTCGACAGGAGGGGACCTGCGAGGAGCGACGGTAGGTAGGAGAGGGAGAACGTCAGGGCCGCCACTAGCGGCGACCCCGTGCGTTCGAAGAACACGATGGCCAGGGCTATCCGCGCCAGGTCATCGCCGGCGGCCGAAAACGCGTGCGACGCCACCAGTGCTCGGAATTCCGCACTACGCCACACTCCCCCAACCCCCGTTCACGCGCCGTCGATCCCCTATGCCCCGCGACAATGGTCCGGTGGCCCCCGCAGGGAGTACAGCAGAGAACCAACGCGCAGGCTAACAATCCGGGACACCTGATGTCGAAAGCGGCGCCCCGCCGTTCGTCGTACGGATGACACTCACAACCGGGAGGCAGCATGAAGTACCTGATGATGGTCTGCGTCGAGGAAGAGCCGACCGAGCCAGTGGAGGACGTGGGTCCGTGGGCCGAAGAGATGGACGGGCGTGGCGTACGCCTCATCGGGGACCGGCTGCGCGACTCGAACAGTTGGACCACGGTTCGTGTACGGAAGGGCGACGTGGTCATCTCTGACGGCCCGTACGCCGAGACGAAGGAGTTCATCGGCGGGTTCGACGTCATCGAGTGTGCCGACCTCGACGAAGCGATCGAGGTCGCTTCCAAGCATCCGGTCGCGAAGTTCGGTGCGCTCGAGCTGCGGCCGTTCTGGCCGCTGTGACGCCGGCGGACGCCGTCGCCGGGGCATTTCGTACCGAATGGGGCCGCGTCCTGGCGTCGGTGATCCGCCTGACCGGCGACTGGGACCTGGCCGAAGAATGCGTCCAGGACGCCATTGAAAAGGCGTTGCTGCGTTGGCCGGTTGACGGCGTTCCGCAGAAGCCTGGCGCGTGGTTGACGACGACGGCGCGCAACCGCGCCCTCGACAGGTTGCGTCGCAGCAACGTCGAGGCGGCCAAGCTGAAGGAGGTGGCCCTCATGCCCGACGGCGTCGACGAGGACGGGGATTTCCCGGACGAGCGACTGCGGCTGATCTTCACCTGTTGCCATCCGGCACTGCCGATCGAGGCCAGGGTTGCCCTCACCTTGCGGACGGTCGCCGGCCTCACCACAGAGGAGATTGCGCGCGCCTTTCTCACGCCGACCGCGACGATGGCGCAACGGCTCGTGCGGGCGAAGGGGAAGATCCGGGGCGCCGGCATCCCCTATCGGGTCCCCTCCGCCGACCTGCTCCCCCACCGGCTGACCGGGGTTCTCGCCGTCATCTACCTGTTGTTCAACGAGGGGTACTCCGCAAGCGCGGGCGAAACGCTGGTGCGCGGCGAACTGGCCGACGAGGCCATCAGGTTGGGCCGCCTTCTCGCCGCCCTGATGCCGACCGAGCCCGAGGTACGTGGCCTGCTCGCGTTGATGCTGCTTCACCACGCCCGGAGCGCGGCCCGCGTCGACGCCCACGGCGACCTCGTGACGTTGGAGGACCAGGACCGCACCCAGTGGAACGGCACGGAGATCGCGGAAGCCGTTTCGCTCCTCCCCGCCGTCCCGAGCGGATCGTACGAAGTGCAGGCCGCCATCGCGGCGTGTCACGCGACGGCGGCGGCCCCCCAAGACACCAACTGGGCAAGGATTTCCCAGCTGTACACCCACCTTGCGACGCTGACCCCGTCACCGTTTGTAGAGCTGAACCGGGCTGTCGCCGTCGCGATGGCGGAAGGCCTCGACAAAGGGTTGGCGCTGGTCGACGCGCTCGACCAATCCGGCGCCTTGCCCGGTTACCATCTACTGCCCGCGACGCAGGCCGACCTGCTCCGCCGCGGGGAACGCCACACCGAGGCGGCAGCCGCGTACAAGCGGGCACTTGTCCTCGCCCCGACCGACGCGGAACGGCGCTATCTCCGCGCGCGGCTCGCCGACGTGGAGGGCCTGGAGCACGTCACGCAGTTGCCCCCGACCGCCCAGACCTGACGTTCCGGCCACCCCCGCGGACGATCCACACGGCAGCCCCCAGTGCGAGTGCGGCAACGCCGCCGATGATCGAGGGAACCGGCAGGCTGAATGCCAGCGTGGCGCAGCCGAGCAGGCCGGCGACAGGGATCCACCGGGCCGGAGCGCGCTCGGCTCTCGTCAAGGTGAGCGCCGCTGCGTTCGCGATCGCGTAGTAGAACAGGACTCCGAACGACGAGAAACCGATCGCCCCGCGCAGGTCGACGGTGCACACGAGCACGACAACCAGCGCGCCAACAGCCACCTCTGCGTGATGCGGGATGCCAAAACGCGGGTGGACACGGGCGAGCGTGGCCGGCAGATGGCGGTCGCGGGCCATCGCGAACGTGGTGCGTGAGATGCCCAGGATCAGCGACAGAAGCGCCCCGAGGGCCGCCGCTGCTCCGCCGACCTGAACGATCGGGGCCAGCGCGTGCAGGCGGCCGGCCATCACGGCTGCACGCAGGGGTGCGGTGGTGCCGGCGAGCCCCGTCGGGCCGGCCGCAAGAAGAGCGGAGACCGCGACAAGGGCGTAGACCGCCAGGGCGATGCCGAGGGCGATCGGGATTGCCCGGGGAATGGTGCGGGCCGGATCGCGGACTTCTTCACCGAGCGTCGCGATGCGGGCATAGCCGGCGAACGCGAAGAACAGCAACCCCGCCGCTTGCAGGATCCCGCGAAGTCCAGTGCCGGGAAACGGCGAGAGTCGCATGGCGTTGGCCTGACCGCCGGCCAGGCACGCCACGACCACTACGCCGAGCGTCAGCAGCGTGAGGGCAACGATCCCCCGCGTCGCCCAGGCCGACTTCTGCACGCCCCGGTAGTTGATCGCGGTGAGGACGACGACGGCGGCGACAGCTCCCAGCCTCACGTGGCCCGGAGCCGCGTACGAGGCGAACGTCAGCGCCATCGCCGCGGCGCTGGCAATCTTGCCGACGATGAAGGCCCAGCCCGCCTGGTGGCCCCAGAAGTCACCGAGCCGGCGGCGTCCGTAGACGTACGTGCCGCCCGACTCCGGGTAGAGGGCCGCGAGGCGCGCCGAGCTGGTGGCGTTGCAGTACGCCACGAACGCGGCAAGGACCAAGCCAACGAGGAGACCGGAGCCGGCGGCCTGCGCGGCAGGTGCGAAGGCGGCGAAGACGCCGGCCCCGAGCATCGCCCCGAGGCCGACGACGACCGCATCGGCCACCCCGAGGCGCCGGCGGAGCGCGGCCGGCGACGGCAAGGGCTGCGGCACTAGGAGTCCCAAGTGGAGGAGCGGCAAGACCGCGGGTGCTAGGCGGGCGTGAACGTAAAGGTAACCGGCCTCGATGTGCCGCCCACCGTGGTCACGGTCAGCGACACCCGTCCCGCCGCGTGTGCCGGCACGCGAACGCGCAGCGTCGTCGCTGACACTACGACGACCGATCGCGCCCGCGTGGCGCCGAACGAAACGCGCGCTCCGGTGAGCGCAGCCCCGCGGATGGTGATCCAAGCACCGCCACGGCGGCTCGATCGCGGCGGCGTGATGCCCGACACCGACGGCTTGGCCACATACCGGAAGGCAGCGGGCAAGACGGCGTTGCCGCCGGCAGTGGTGACCGTGATGGCCACGATGCCTGCTGTGTGCGCCGGCACGCGGACGGTCGCGAGGGTCGGCGAGACGACGGAGACGGCGCTCGCGGGGACAGACCCGAACCGAGCCGTCATCCCCGGGGCGAAGCCCGACCCCGTCAGCGCCACGGTGACTCCCCCGGCGACCGGCCCGGCCACCGCCGAAACCCGCGTCAGCACGGGCGGGTTGGCGTACACGAAGCGCGAACTCGCGACGGGCTGCGAGACGGCCAGCGGCGTTGTCACCGAGACGGTGACAGCCAACCCGTCGAGCGACGCGGGGGAAGTCGCAATGAGCAGCACGTCCGACTGCACCGCGAAGGACGTTGCGGGGACGGCACCGAAGGAAACGCTCGTCGCGCCGGTGAACCCAGTCCCTGAGACCACGACGGCCGTCCCACCAGCCACTCTGCCCGCCGCGGGACTGAGCCGCGTCACTACGGGTTCCCCGACGTACTGGAAGCGGGCGGTCCCGGCCGGCGACTGACCGGAACTGTTGGTGACGCGAACATCCGCAGGTCCCGCCAGGCCGGGCGGCGTGGTCACCGTCATGGCCGTGGCGCCCGCCACGACGAAGGCCGCGGGGACGCCGCCCACGGAGACTGCAGTCGCGCCGACGAAATTCGAGCCGGCCAGCGTCAGGACGGTCCCGCCGGAAGTGGGGCCGGTTGCCGGAGTGAGGGAGGAGATGGCCGGTAAACCGGTGTACGTGAAGATGTCAGCCGGCGAACCGGGCGAGGTGCCCGCGGCAGTGGTCACCGTGACGTTCACGGTGGCCGTCCCCGGCGGGGCGGTCGCGACGATCTGGTCGTCGGTGACCACGGTGAACGAGGTGGCGGCGCCAACACCGAAAGCAACGGCGCTAGCCCCCGTGAATCCGTGGCCCGAGATGGTGACAGGGGTCCCGCCCGTCAACGGGCCGCTCGACGGAGTCAGCCCCGTCACGGTCGGCGCGGACGCGATGGTCGTTGTGGCCAAGCCGCCCGGCATGACCGCCGCGGTAAAGGACCGCTGCGCGATGAATGCCCAGGACAGTCGCGCGTAGCCGGCCGAGCCCCACGAGGAGCCCCACGAGTTCTCGATGAGCACGCCCGTTGAGTCGTACCCGACGGCGAGAACGGCGTGCCCGCCCCAGGTGCCGGTGGCGTCGGGCATGTCGAAGTACGAGTTCGCCGGGGTCAGCCACATGAACGAGTCGTACGCCGGGATCCCGAGAATGACGGGGTTACCGGCCGCGAGCTCGGTCTCCAGTGCCGCCTGGCCGCCGTTACCGACGGAGTACGGGTACGTGCTGTACACGAAATGCCATGGCGTCCCCACGTGCGCCGCGGCGCTGCTGCGCTGTGCTGACGTCGGCTGGGTGTGGAAGTCGAAGTCGCCTTGCGGCAGGTAGTCGGCTTTGGTGTCGATCCCCTGCCCTGACAACAGGTTCATGACTTCACTCATCGTCGATCCGTCATCGACAAAGCCGTGTGTGGCCTGGATTTGCGAGTACGCGTACATGGGCGCGAAGGGTGCCCCCGGCTTCGCGTACCGGTTGGCGTACCACCCCAGTAGGCCGTAGCCGCCGGCCCATGACAGACACGAGTTGACCTGACCTTGGTCGCCGACCGGCTGGTCCCATGCGGAGAGGTCGACGCTCGCGGGCAATGCATGTGCGCGAAAGAGCGGCGTTCGGGGAGCGATGGACCCCGGCTCGGGGATGAGGCCCGCGTGCGCCCTGGGCGCAACTGCAGTCGCGGCACCGGGCGCCACGACGCCTGTCAGGACGAGACTGGCGGCGCCTGTGATGACGGCGAAGGCTTTGGCGCGCGCGAGAACACCGGTACGACGGAACACAGATCCCCCATGAAAGCTTGGTCAGTTACGACGGAGCATGACAGCTAAGTCGTGGCGGGGGCTGCGGCCAAACGGGTTGTCATTGTCCAGCGGTCGACCGGCCCTCGTGGAGACGCCATTGTCAGCGGCACGCCCGCGCCGGTAGTCTGCCGCGGACAAGGGGATGACGTCATGCTGCCATTTATTGGCGAGGGGGCCTTCGGGCTGGCTCTGCTCGTCCTGTGGGTGTTCTGCATCGTCGACGTCATCAAGACGCCGGACATCGATGTACGCAACCTGCCGAAACTCCTGTGGCTGTTCATCGTCCTGGTGCTGCCGGACATCGGCTCCATCCTGTGGCTGATCTTGGGCCGGCCACAGGCCGTCGTCCGGCGCGAACCCAGGCACGGGCACATGTCCGCCTACCCCGAATACGACAGGCCGGGTCGCTTCGCCGCAGCCAATCCCGACGACGACGCCGAGTTCCTCCGGGCCATCCGCGACCGCGCGGAGGAGCAGCGCAAGCGAGCGGCCGACCAGCGACGCATCGCGGAGCAGCGGGCCGCCGAGGAGCGCGAGCGCCATCGCGGCGGCGGGGATCCGACCGCGTAACGGCGTACACATATCGTCGTGAGTACCGAACGACGGTAGGAACACCTGTCGACAAGGATTCACACCTGTGGCCGCAGACCTGACCGGACCGACGCCGGGGCCCGACCTCGCGCAGGGCGCTGACGC
>JAVEEB010000300.1 GCA_030840665.1 Frankiaceae bacterium
GCTGACGATGGATATGGTGTGTGCATGTTGTCGTTGTCCTTGCGTGGCTTGGTCCACGGTCGAATGCGGGTGCGCGTGATCGCGCCGTCCGGCAGCTGTTGTCGCTGCCGTCCGTCCTGACGCCGCCCGTCCCCGGGTCCGGCGTCTCCGCCCCAGCGACCGCCAACAGACCCGAAAGATCACCCCAATGACAGCATCGCTCGACAACTTCGTCCGCCCTGCCTTCGCATCGTCCGCAAGTGCCGTAGCGCTGACCCCTCTAGCGCTCGCGCAGCGTCTCGCCCGCATCCCCGGATTGCGCGACCAGTTGCCGCTTCCTGACGGTGATCGTCGGTGGCTGAAGCTTCCCACGGACGCCGGCTGGGACGCCTGGCTCATCGGCTGGCCGCCCGGGACGCGCACAGGCTGGCACGACCATCAGGGCTCCGCCGGCGCATTCGTGCCCCTACTCGGTGAACTAACCGAGTGGTCCGTCCCAGCCGCCGATCGGGTGTCGCGCACGCTGGGCGACGCCGCCGTCCATGCCTCGCACGACGAGGTGCGGATACGCCGGTTCCGCGCCGGAGCGGGCCGCGCGTTCGCCGACCATCACATCCACGAAATGGCGAACCTGACGGATCAGCCCGCCTACTCGATTCACGCGTACGCACCTGAACTGACCGCAATGGCCAGCTACGAGTGGATCCACGGACGGTTGACGTCGGCCGGCCTAGAGACCAGTGACAGCTGGTAAAGGAGGCCCCAGCTAAGTCGCAAGCCGGACAGCGTCCCTACCCGTCAGCCGTGGCGGCGCGTGCCGCCGCGCCCATCGTGAGCACTCCGATCGGAAGGCCGTCCCGATCAGCCACCACCCCGTCGGTGCCGGCGGCAATCATGGCCGACAAGGCGGCGCGGGCGGTCGAGTCGACGGACACGTGAGGCCATCCGTCAGCCTCAGCCCGTAACGGCTCGAGTGCGCCGACAGGGATTCGGGTGACGGCGAGCCTGCGCAGCGCGCGTTCGCCACCGAGGAAGTCGGCCACGAACTCACTGGCGGGGGCGCCGAGGAGCCGGTCCGGCGTCGCGAACTGCTCCAGCTTTCCCTTGTTCATGACGGCCACCATGTCGCCCAGCCGGATGGCCTCTTCGATGTCGTGGGTCACGAACAGCACCGTCTTTCCGAGGTCCCGCTGCAGCCGGGAGAACTCGACCTGAAGGCGCTCCCGCACGATGGGATCGAGGGCTCCGAACGGCTCGTCCATGAGGAGCACCGGTGGGTCGGCGGCCAATGCCCGCGCCACGCCGACGCGCTGGCGCTGGCCGCCGGAGAGTTGTGCGGGATATCTCTTGGCGTACACGCCGGAATCGAGCCCGACGAGCTCGAGGAGCTCGAGCACCCGCGCCCGGCGCCGACGGGCGTCCCAGCCCAGAAGAGTGAGCACCGTCGCCACGTTGTCCTCGACCGTGCGATGCGGAAACAGGCCGCTCGACTGGACGACGTACCCGATCCTGCGGCGCAGGGCCACGACGTCGCCCGCCGTGACGTCGTGCCCGTCGATGAACAGGTGGCCGGACGTCGGTTCGATGAGTCGATTGACCATCTTGAGCGTCGTCGTCTTCCCGCAGCCCGACGGTCCGACGAGAGCCACGATCGCACCGCGAGGCACGTCGAGCGAGACGCCGTCAACCGCCGCCGTGCCGTCGGCGTAGCGCTTGGTGACGTCGACGAGGCGAATCATCGCTTCTTCGGTAGCGTTCACTGCCATGCACCCTCTCGCGTCGAGCTGCCTCACCCTAAACGAATGGGTGTGTCCGGCCTATGTCTCGACGCGGTCGACTGAACTGCGGCTCGCCCTTTTGCAGCACATCGAACTGACGCTCGAGTCCGTGCTGCTCGCGTTCGCGCTGTCCCTGCCGTTGGCCGTCGCGGTGCGGCGAAGCCGTCGCGCGTCGGAGGCTCTGCTCGAGATTTCGACCGCCTTGTACACCGTGCCGTCGCTGGCACTGTTCGCCCTCCTGGTTCCGCTGACGGGGTTCAAACCGATCACGGTCGTCATCGGCCTCGTCATGTACGCGCTCACCGTTCTCGTGCGCAATGTCCTGACAGGGTTGGCCGGTGTGCCGGCCGAGGTCGTCGAGGTGGCCCGCGGTCTCGGCATGGGGCCGATGCGGATCCTGTTGACGGTGGAGCTGCCGTTGGCGGTCCCGGCGATCGTGGCGGGCCTGCGTGTCGCGACCGTGTCCACGGTGGCACTCCTGACGGTCGGGGCCGTGATCGGTTACGGGGGCCTCGGCAACCTCATCAACGACGGCTTCACCAACTTCTTCAAGGCCGAAGTCCTCACCGCGTCCGTCCTGTGTGTCCTGCTGGCACTTGCCTTCGACGCCGCGCTCGTCCTCGGCCAGCGGCTGTTGACCCCGTGGTTGCGAGGCCGGTCCTCATGAGCGTGTGGCAGGCGACCATCAGCTGGCTCACGACCGCCGCCCACTGGAGCGGCCCGGAAGGCATCACGACCCGGGTCATCCAGCACCTGACGCTGTCGGCACTGTCGCTCGCGCTCGCGTGCGCCGTGGCGTTGCCGCTGTCCCTATGGCTGGGTCATATCGGCCGTGGTGGATTTCTCGCGATCGCGGTGACCAACGTCGGCCGCGCGGTCCCGACATTCGCGCTCCTCAGCGTCTTTTCCCTGACGGCATTGGGATTCAGCAACCGGTCCGTGGTGCTGGCGTTGGTCCTCTTCGGCATCCCGCCTGTGTTGACGAACGCTTACACCGCGTTACGGGACGTCGACCCAGACGTCGTCGAGGCCGCCCGCGGCGTCGGCATGACCGGCCCGCAGGTGCTGGCCCGCGTCGAGCTCCCATTGGCGCTTCCGCTTGTCGTCAACGGCATCCGGCTGGCCGCGGTGCAGATCGTGGCCACATTGACGATCGCCGCGCTGGTCGCCGGCCCCGGGCTCGGGCGCATCATCAGTCAGGGTTTCGGCACGCACAACAACGGCGAGACCGTGGCCGGGGCGCTGCTCGTCGTGGCCCTTGCGGTGGTCGTGGAAGGGCTGTTCGCGCTGGCCCAACGGCGGTTGCGCCCATCGCAAGAAAATCGTAATAAACCGAGCGGAATTCTTGTCGCCGATCCCAGTTAGTGTCCTACGAGACCACCAAGCGCGGGCGCGAGCCTGCCAGACACGCGTGTTCCGCCGAGCGGGCACGGGACACAGAAGGCAGGGCCCCCATGCACCGACGCATCGCCTCCTACGCCACCACTTTCGCGGCTCTGGCCCTGACACTCACGGCCTGCGCGACGAGCACGAAAACCACCGCCACCGAGTCGGCGGCGACGAGCCCGTCGGTGTCCGGGTCGTCGACGTCCACGGGCAACTCGACGGCCAAGGGTGAGGTCGTGATCGGCGCCGCCGACTTCTCCGAGAGCGCGCTCCTGGCGCAGATGTATGCGCAACTGCTCACCAAGGCCGGCTACACGACGAAGCTGCAAACGGTCGGCAAGCGTGAGTTGTACGAGCCGGCTCTCGAACAGGGTCAGATCGACGTCGTGCCGGACTACCTCGCGACGATGGCCGAGTTCCTCAACGCCAAGGTGAACGGCGCCAAGGCGGCAACCGCCCCGATCGCCACCAGTGACGCTGCTGCCACAGCGGCGGCGCTGCGCACGATCGCCACGCCGCTAGGGCTGACCGTCCTCGAACCGTCGAAGGCGATCGACGCCAACGCGTTCGCCGTGACCAAGGCCTATGCGGCCGCTCACAAGCTCAAGACCCTCAGCGACCTCGGCGCCTCCGGGTTGTCCGTCAACCTGGCGGCGACGGAAGAGTGCCCGACCCGCCCGTTCTGCGGCATCGCGCTCAAGGACAAGTACGGCATCAAGATCGCCAAGAACGATCCCTTGGGCTTCGGCACGACGCAGACCAAGCAGGCCGTCAAGTCGGGCAAGGACGACCTTGGCCTCGTCGGTAGCACCGACGGCACCCTCGACTCCTTCGGCCTCGTCATCCTCGAGGACGACAAGCACATCCAACTCGCCGACAACCTGGTCGCCATCGTCGGCAAGAAGTTTGCGACGGACACCGCCCTGGCCGCCGCGCTCAACGCCCTCAACGCCGCCCTCACCACGACGGACCTGGCGGCTCTGGAAGTCAAGGTCGATGGCGAACGCCAGAAGCCGGCGGACGTCGCCAAGGCCTATCTCACGAGCAAGGGCCTTCTCTAGGTATCAACGGGCACGCGAAGGGCGATCCGGCTTGCTCGGGTCGCCCTTCGGCCGGTGAGAGGAGGCCGATCCCGGCGAGCGCCTAGACTCGATGTCCTGCCGCCGTCGATGCGCAAGGAGCTCCGTGGCCGTCCGCCCCATCCGCCTGTTCGGCGACCCCGTCTTGCGGGTGCCCGCCGTCCCGGTCATCGACTTCGACCGCTCGTTGCGCAAGCTCGTCAAGGACCTGACCGACACGATGCTCGAGGCTTCCGGCGCCGGCCTCGCGGCCCCGCAGCTCGGTGTAGGCCTGCGCGTCTTCACGTACGACATCGACGACGAGCTCGGGCATCTCATCAACCCCGTCATCGTCACGCGGTCCGACGAGTGCCAGGACGGCGACGAGGGCTGCCTGTCTTTTCCCGGCCTTGCGTACCCGACATCACGCGCGCTGAGCGTCGTCGCGCGCGGGTTCAACGTGTACGGCGACCCCGTCGAGATCGACGGCAGCGACCTGATGGCGCGCTGCATCCAGCACGAGACCGACCACCTCGACGGCGTGCTGTTCATCGACCGCCTCGACGCCGAGCAACGCAAGCTGGCCATGAAGGACATCCGCGAGGCCGAGTGGTCGGGCGGGCCGCTGGTCGTCAAGGAGTCGCCGCACCCGACCTACGGCACGGGTCGCTGACGTGCGGTTGGTGTTCGCCGGCACGCCCGAGGTGGCGGTGCCGGCCCTCGAGGCCCTCCTCGCCTCGCGTCACGAGGTCGTGGGGGTCATCACGCGACCCGACGCGCCGTCCGGCCGCGGCCGCGCTCTGACCGCCAGCCCGGTCAAGGAGCGCGCCCTCGCTGCCGGCCTCGAGGTGCTCACCCCGACGAAGCCGAGCGACCCGGATTTCCAAGCCAGGCTCACCGCACTGGCTCCCGAGTGCATCCCGATCGTCGCCTACGGTGCCCTCGTCCCGCCGTCCGCGCTCGGCATCCCGTCCCGCGGTTGGGTCAACCTGCATTTTTCGCTGCTGCCCGCGTGGCGCGGCGCCGCCCCGGTGCAACGCTCGGTCCTCGCCGGCGACGAGATCACCGGCGCGACGACGTTCCAACTCGAGGTGGGGCTCGACACCGGCCCGGTCTTCGGGGTCATCACCGAAACGATCCGGGCCTCGGACACATCCGGCGACCTCCTGGCGCGGCTCGCGGTCAGCGGGGCCGGCTTGCTGGTGGCGACGATGGACGGCATCGAGGACGGCTCGCTCGTGGCGGTTCCGCAGCCCCCCGACGGCGTCAGCCACGCGGCGAAGCTGAACCCGGACGACGTCCGCGTCGACTGGTCGACCCCCGCACTGCACGTGGACCGGCTGATCCGTGCCGGCACTCCAGCCCCGGGGCCATGGACCACGCACCGCGACAAGCGACTCAAGCTCGGCCCGGTGACACTGGCTCCCGACGCGGAGCCGCTCGGGGCCGGTCACATCCGGCTGGCCGGCAAGTCCGGCGTGTTCGTCGGCACGGGCAGCGTGCCCGTGCGATTGGGCGAGGTCCGCCCCGAAGGCAAGCCGGTCATGGCGGCCGACGCCTGGGCGCGCGGAGTTCGGCTCGGTGAGGACGATCGTCTCGTCTGACCGCCGCCGCCCGCCCGGCGCAAAGGACCTGCCTCCTGGCGGCAGGGCCGCCCGGGGGAAGGGCGCGGACTCCACGGCGGGCGAGCGAGGCGCCCGGGAGATCGGTTCGTCCGACCGCCGGCCGCGACGACTGGCCTTCGAAATCCTCCGGTGGGTCGACGAGCGCGACGCGTACGCCAACCTGGTGGTGGCTGAGCGCCTTGGCGCCGCCGGGTTCGAGCCGCGCGACTCGGCGCTCGTCACCGAGCTCGTGTACGGCACGTTGCGGATGCGCGGCATCCTGGACGCCGTCCTCGCCAGGGGGAGCAGCCGACCCCTCGACCGCATCGACGCACCAGCCCTGGACGTGCTGCGCCTCGGGGCGTACCAGCTCCTGTTCACGCGGATCCCGCCACACGCCGCGGTGGCCGAGACCGTCGCGGTCGCGCGAGTGGCGGTCAACGCCAGCGTCACCGGGTTCGTGAACGCCGTGCTCCGCCGTGTCGCGGAGAAGTCGCTCGACGAGTGGCTCACCGTCATCGCCCCGCCGTCTGCCCCCGATCGCCTGGGACACCTAGCTCTCGTGTCCAGTCACCCCCGCTGGATCGCTGCCGCGTTCGCCGACGCTCTGGGGGGCGACCTCGCCGAGACCGAGGCCGCGCTCGGCGCCGACAACGAGCGCCCCGCCGTCCACCTGGCGGCGCGGCCGGGGGAGACCGACCGCGACTCGTTGCTCGCCGGCCTTGGGCACCGCGGGGCCGCGGGTCCGTACTCGCCGTACGCCGTGCACCTCACGGACGGCGCACCCGGTGACCTCGCCTCCGTGCGCGACCACCGCGTACAGGTCCAGGACGAGGGCAGCCAGTTGGCGGCGTTGGCCCTGGCGCGAGCCTCTATCGACGGCGACGAGAGCCGCTGGCTGGACATGGCGGCCGGCCCCGGCGGCAAGGCGGTCCTCCTCGCGGGCCTCGCGGCCGAGCGTGGGATCAGCCTCCTGGCGAGCGACGTCGCGCCGCACCGGGCGCGCCTCGTCGCCGACAACCTCGCCGGCCGACCATCGGGTGCGAGCGTCATCAGTTCCGACGGTCGCCGCCCAGCGTGGCGCGCCGCCGCCTTCGACCGCGTGCTGCTGGATGCACCGTGTACAGGCCTGGGCGCGCTGCGCCGGCGCCCCGAAGCCCGCTGGCGCCGGGACGAGGGCTCGGTTCCGGCGCTCGCCACGCTGCAACGCGAGCTCCTCGCATCGGCCATCGCCGCGACCAGGCCGGGCGGTGTCGTCGGATACGTCACCTGTTCGCCGCATATACAGGAGACCGTGGACGTGATCGGATGGGCGCGGGCGACGTACGCCGGCGTGGATGTCATCGATGTCCGGCCGTTGTTGCCCGGCGTTCCACATCTGGGGCCAGGCCCGTGGGTCCAGCTGTGGCCTCACCGGCACGGCACGGACGCGATGTTCATTGCCTTGCTGTCGGTGGGAACCCACACCTGAGCAGCACCCGTCGTCGCGCCCGAGGAGGAAAGTGGCCGTCCAGATTGCGCCGAGCATTCTCTCGGCCGACTTCGCACGATTGGCCGAAGAGGCCGCCGTCGTTGCCGAGGTTGCCGACTGGCTGCACGTCGACGTCATGGACAACCACTTCGTCCCCAACCTGACCCTCGGGGCTCCCGTCGTCGCCGCGCTCGCGAAGGCGGCCACGTTGCCGCTCGACTGCCACTTGATGATCACCTCGCCGGAGCGCTGGGCCACGTCGTACGTCGAGGCCGGGGCCTCCAGCGTCACGATCCACGCCGAGGCCACGGCTGATCCCACCGCCGTGGCCCGCGACATCCGGGCCGCGGGCGCGCGCGCCGGCCTGGCGCTCAACCCGGGCACCCCGCTCGACGGTTACGTCGACATGATCGACAGCTTCGACATGTTGCTGTTGATGACCGTCCAGCCGGGCTTTGGCGGGCAGCCGTTCCGCGCGGACGTCCTTCCCAAGATCGCTGCGCTGCGCCGCCTCATCACCGACCGCGGCATCGACCTGTGGCTGCAAGTCGACGGCGGCGTCAACGCCGAGACGATCGAGCAGTGCGCGGCGGCAGGTGCCGATGTGTTCGTCGCGGGTTCCGCCGTCTACGCCGCAGACGACCCCGCCGAGGCGGTCCGCCGGCTGCGCGCCTCGGCGACGAACGCCCAGGCCGCCTCATGAACAGCGTCCTCGTCGTCGACGACGACAAGTCCGTGGCCCGCTTCATCGAGACCAACCTGCGGCTCGAAGGGTTCGACGTCCGCCTGGCCCACGACGGCGACGACGCCCTCGACGAGGTTGCCCGGGACGCGCCGGACCTCGTGCTGCTCGACTGGGGCATGCCGCGGATGGATGGGATCGAGGTGTGCGAGAAGCTGCGCGCCGACCCCCACACGGCTCACATCCCGGTGTTGCTCGTCACCGGGCGTTCCCGCGCCGTCGACAAGGTGATGGGCCTGGCGGCCGGGGCGGACGACTACATCGTCAAGCCGTTCGACCCGCTGGAGCTCGTCGCTCGCGTCCGCGCGACCCTGCGCCGGAACGCCGAAATGCGCGCTGTTTCGCCGCTCACGGGCCTGCCCGGCAACTACCGCATCGACCAGGAGATCGGCGACCGGGTCACGGCGGGGGAGCCCTTCGCCGTCTGCCATTTCGACCTCGACAACTTCAAGTCCTTCAACGACGCCTACGGGTTCCTGCGCGGCGACCAGGTCATCGCCCTCGTCGCGTACGCGCTGCGGGTCGCCATCTCCGAGTCGGAGGCGCCGCCGCCCTTCGTCGGCCACGTCGGCGGCGACGACTTCGTCATGGTCTGCCGCCCGGAGCAGGCCGAGCCAGCCTGCAACCGGGTGATCGACATGTTCGACGAGCAGGTCCCGGCCCTCCATGACCCGGTCGACGCCGCCCGCGGCTCCCTCGAGGTGGTCGACCGCAAGGGCGTGCACCGGCAGTACCCGTTGACGTCCATCTCGATCGGCATCGCGATGAGCGGGCGCAAGCAGTACCGCGACCGGCGCGAAGTCGTCGCGATCGCCGCCGAGATGAAGTCGGTCGCCAAGCAGACCGAAGGCTCCTCGATCGCCATCGACCGCCGCACCTACTGACCCTCGTCACGAGCGTCGGGAATGCCCGCGCGCCACAGGCGTTGATCGCTGGTGTCACACTTGGCCCCGAAAGGTCAGGTAACTGACGCGCTCCAGGATCGGTGTAATTCCGAACCGGCGGTAACAGTCCGCGACCCGCTTCGCCGCACTTTGGGCGGAGCGGTTGACCCGGTGCAATTCCGGGACCGACGGTGAGAGTCCGGATGGGAGGCAGCGCGCCGTCGTGCCGTGGCGCCCGCGTGCGCCCGTCCGACGATTTTCGCGGCGCCTCCCGCCTGCTCGACTGACGGGAGGTGGCACATGGCGACGGACGCCGACAGCGTCGCGATGCGTCGCGCCATCGCCCTGGCACGTACAGGACTCGGTACGACGAGCCCGAACCCCATCGTCGGCTGCGTCATCCTCGACGCCGACGGCGTGATCGCCGGCGAGGGTGCTCACCTGGGCGGCCCCGGCAACCCGCACGCGGAGGTCGTCGCCCTGCGCGGGGCCGGCGGGCGAGCCCGTGGCGGCACCGCCGTAGTGACTCTCGAGCCGTGCCATCACACCGGTTCGACAGGTCCGTGCAGCCAGGCGCTGCTCGACGCCGGAATTTCGCGCGTCGTGTACGCCGTGCCCGACCCGAACGTCGTGGCCGCCGGGGGTGCCGCGTTCCTGCGTGCCGCCGGGATCGACGTCGCAGCCGGCGTGCTCGAGGAGGACGCCGCCCGCGCCAACGAGGCCTGGCTCCTTGCAGTCGCCGCAGGCCGGCCGTTCGTGACCTGGAAGTACGCCGCCAGCCTCGACGGGCGGTCGACCGCGGCGGACGGCACCAGCCGCTGGATCACGTCCCCACACTCTCGCGCTGACGTGCACGCCTTGCGATCCACCGTCGACGCGGTGCTGGCGGGCACCGGCACGGTGCTGGCCGACGACCCCGAGCTGACCGTTCGCGACGCCGACGGGACGGCGGCCGGCCGCCAGCCGTACCGCGTCGTCGTCGGCCGCCGGCCCGTCCCTGCCCAGGCGCGGGTCCGCGGGCCACGCTCCCTCCTCGTCACCGGTATGGCGGCAACCGCCGGCGAGGGCTGGGACCGCGTGTTTCGCGTCCCCGACGCCGATGACGGCGTCGACGTTCGCGCCGCTCTCACCGAGTTGCACCGCCTGGGGATTCGCCACGTGCTGCTCGAGGGTGGCGCAACCCTCGCGGGCGCCTTCATGCGAGCCGGGCTGGTCGACCGGGTCGTCGCCTACCTCGCGCCGCTCTTTCTGGGCGCCGGCCTCCCGGCGCTCGGCGACGCCGGCGTGGCGACGCTGACCGGCGCCCCGCCGTACCGAATCGACGACGTCACCATGCTCGGCGGCGATGTCCGCATCACCGCCCGGCCCGTCCGAGGAGACAGCTGATGTTCACCGGAATCGTCGAAGTGCTCGGCACGGTGCGTGCCGTGGAACGGCTGGGTGACGCCGCCCGGATCCGCATTCAGGCCCCGGGGCTGACCGAGGGCATGCGGCTGGGGGACTCGCTGGCGGTCGACGGCGTGTGCCTCACCGTCACAGCGTGCGAGGGGGACGTCGTCGACGCCGACGTGATGGCGCAAACCCTCACCCTCACGGGCATCGGAGGACTCGCCGCCGGTGACCGCGTCAACCTGGAACGCGCGATGCCGGCAGGCGGCCGCTTCGGCGGTCACCACGTGCAGGGCCACGTCGACGCCACGGGCACGGTCCTCGCTCGCGACCCGTCCGAGCATTGGGACGTCGTCACCGTCAGCATCCCTGAGCACCTGATCCGGTACGTCGTGCCGCAGGGGTCCATCACCGTCGACGGCGTCAGCCTCACCGTGGTCGACGTCGGGGCCGACCGATTCCGCGTCAGCCTCATCCCCGAAACGCTCGCCCGCACCACGCTCGGCGCCCGTGCGGTCGGCGCCACCGTCAACCTCGAGGTCGACATCCTCGCCAAGTACGTCGAGCGGCTCCTCGCCGCGTCAGTGCCCGCCACCGGAGAGACCGCATGAGCCCCATCGAGCACGTCACGACTGAGCAGGACAGTGGAGGCGTCTTCGCCCCCATCGAGCAGGCGCTCGCCGACATCGCCGCCGGCAAGGCC
>JAVEEB010000313.1 GCA_030840665.1 Frankiaceae bacterium
CACGCGGGGGCCCGGCGTCATCGCGGATCCGCGGAGATGAATGGTGGGCGCACGACACGCATCGTGACATCCCGGCCGCGAACGTCGACCACCACGTCGTCGTCGACCGCCACCGCGGGGTCGACGAGGGCCAGCGCGATGCCCACGCGCAGGGTCGGCGAGAACGTGCCGCTGGTCACCTCGCCGACGGGAGCCCCGTCCCGCAGCACGGTCATGCCCGGGCGCGGGATCGCGCGGTCCGCGGCGCGCAACCCGACCAGCCGCCGCGCCGGGCCCGCCGCCTTCTGCGCCACCAGCGCCTCGCGGCCCCAGAACGCCGGCTTGCCCCAGCCGACGGCCCAACCGACGCCGGCCTCGAGCGGCGTGATGGACGTGGAGAGCTCGTGCCCGTGCAGCGCATACCCCATTTCGGTGCGCAGGGTGTCCCGGGCCCCGAGACCACACGCCCGGCCACCGGCGTCGGCGGCTGCCGCGGCGAGGGCGTCCCAGCAGGCCACGGAGGCGGCGGCAGGCACGATCACTTCGTACCCTCGCTCCCCCGTGTAGCCGGACCGGCACACGATCACGTCAGTGCCGTCCCAGGTGAGCCGGCGGACGGCGAGGTACGCCAGGTCGACCGGGAGGCCGACCGCGGTCAGGACCTCCGGGGACCGGGGGCCCTGCACGGCGATGATCGCGTAGTCGTGATGGGCGTCGACGACGCTCACGCCGGGGGGTGCCGCGGAACGCAGCAGCTCGAGGACCTGCGGGGCGTTGGCCGCATTGGGGACCAGGAGCACCTCGTCGTCGGCGAGCACGTACGCGATCAGGTCGTCGATGACGCCGCCCTCGGCTGTGCAGCACAGCGTGTACTGGGCCTGGCCCACCCCAATGCGTCCGAGGTCGTTCGTGAAGCACTCGTTGAGAAACGCGAGGGCGCCGGGACCGGTGACGAACGCCGTCCCCAGATGCGAGACGTCGAAGAGGCCGACGGCCGTGCGCACGGCCTCGTGCTCCGCCAGAACGCCGCCGCCGGCGAATTCGATCGGCATGTCCCAGCCACCGAACGGCGCGAACTTGGCGCCCAGTTCCTGCGACCGCTCGTGGAGCGGGGAGCGGTGCGGGGAAGTCACGAGGCGGACGCTACTACCATCGCGACGATGGTCAGCCTTTCGTTCTCCGCAGACGCCCCCGCCGCGCTCGACGCCGACGCCCTCGTATTCGCGTTGAGCGGGGCTGCCGACGATCTCACGCTCACCGGACCTGCCTCGGCGCTGGACGCCGCCACCGGCGGGGCGCTCCTGGGGGCGCTGCGCGCCGTCCGCGCCCAGGCGAAGGTCGGCACGGTCACCACCCTGCCGCCGCTCCCGGGCATCGGGGCCGCGCGGTTGCTCGCCGTGGGCGTGGGGGCCGAAACGGGCCTCGAGTCGCTGCGCCGCGCCGCCGGAGCCGGTGTGCGGGCGGCTGGGGCCGGCCGCGTGGTCGTCGCCCTGGCGGGAGACGACGCCGAGGCGGACGCGGTGGCCGAGGGCGCCCTGCTCGGCGCGTACCAGTTCGACACCTATCGCAGCGAGCCGCGGCCGTCCTCCTCCGAGGTCGTGGTCACCGGGTCGGCGGGAAGCGATGCGCGCATCCACCGGGCCACCGTGGTCACCGAGGCCATCGCCTGGACGCGGGACCACGTCAACACGCCCCCGGGCGACCTGTGGCCGGCGATGCTGGCCGACAACGCGGCGGCGCTTGCGGGCCCGCACGGCATCGAGGTGGAGATCCTCGACGAAGTCGCCCTCAAAGCGGCCGCGTTCGGCGGCATCCTCGGGGTCGGCGCCGGCTCGGTGCGGCCCCCGCGGTTGGTACGACTTGCCTGGCGGCACCCGGACGCGACGCGGACGATCGCGTTCGTCGGCAAGGGCATCACGTTCGACTCCGGCGGCCTGTCGATCAAGCCCGCCAAGGCCATGGAGTGGATGAAGGCCGACATGGCGGGAGCCGCCGCGGTCATCGCCGCGATCTCCGCGATAGCGCGGCTCAACCTGCCCATCAACATCACTGCGTGGGCGCCACTCGCCGAGAACATGCCGAGCGGCACCGCGACGCGGCCGGGCGACGTCTTGCGCATGTACGGCGGCAAGACCGTCGAGGTCCTCAACACCGACGCGGAAGGACGGCTCGTCCTCGGGGACGCCCTCGTGCGCGCCGGCGAGGAGAAGCCGGATGCGATTGTCGACGTGGCGACGCTGACCGGGGCGCAGCTCGTCGCCCTGGGGGCGCGCGTCTCCGCGATCATGACCAACGACGACGATTTCGGGGCCGAGGTCCGCCGCGCCGCGGACGACGCCGGGGAAGCGATGTGGCCGATGCCGCTGCCTCCCGAGCTGCGCGCGTCCATGGACACCGACATCGCCGACATCGCCAACATCGGCGACCGGTCCGGCGGCATGCTCGTCGCTGGGCTGTTCCTGGCAGAATTCGTGCCTGCCGGCACCCCGTGGGTCCACCTCGACATCGCGGGCCCGTCGTACAACGACGGCAAGCCGTACGGCTACACACCCTCCGGCGGCACGGGTGTTGCGGTCCGGACGCTCGTCCGGTTGGCGGAGCTTTCCGCGACCTGATGCTGCGCACGACGCAGCCACTCTCCGTAGTGGCTCGCCTGCGTTGTGTGAGGAAGCTCTTATCCGATGTGTAACGCAACGGCACGGTGCTCGAAGACT
>JAVEEB010000317.1 GCA_030840665.1 Frankiaceae bacterium
TCGTCAGCCTTGGTCACGACCATCGTCGGCCCGACCGGCCGGCAACCCTGGCTGAGCAGCGCTCGCATCCGGACTCCCCCGCCGAGCAGGAAACCGACGGCGCCGCGGTCGACCGCGTGGCCGTCGACGAACAGGCGCGTCGACCCGGGGCCATGGCCACCGTGGGCGATCCCGCCCACCAAGGGCAGGCCCTGCAGCGACTCGTTCGACCGCTCGACGAACCCGTCGACCGGGAACGAATGCGGATCGGCGAACAGCACCATGACGTCGTCGCCGGCACGGTGGTTGGGCATCCCGACGATCGCCATGCCCTCCGGAGTGCGCATCACCTCGAGATGAAAGCTGCGCAGGCGCAGGTCGGGCACCGAGCCGACGAGCACGCTGACGCCCGGCAACCCCTCGGCCCCACCGGCGCCGCCGATCAGCCCCGAGGCGCTGCAACCGATGACCGGGGCGGGGGCCGCGACCTCCGCGACCCGCCGGCCCGCGTACTCAACGGCGTCCGGGTCGTCCCCCGTCACGAACGCGAAGACGATCGTCGCCGGCCCGTCGAGCTGGGCGAGCGCCTCAGCCGTCGCGCGCTCGGCGGCGGCGGTCAGGTCCGCGTCGAGAACCAACGCGTCCGCGAACCGTGACACTCAGGACCCTCCGCCTGCCCCGACACCGGGGTCAACGCACAGTATTCGCCCCCCGGCAGACCACAGCGCCGGAACGCCCGGATCGACCATCCCGCGATCACTGAAAATTGTCGACAGCGCGACGCAAAAGCTTGCCATCCGGCGGCCCCGCGCGCAGACTGCCCGATGCCGCGGCGCACAGATTGCGTGACGTCGTTCGCGCAATGCCTCATTCGCGTCGTCCCGTCGGTCCACGCGACCTCTGCCCCGGAGCGTGCAGCATGCTGGTCAGCCGATCTCGCCGGATACGCCGACACGTAGCCGGGCTGGCGGTCACAGCCCTGGCCGCGACGGGTGCCGTGGCGTCGTACGCAACGAGCGTCTTGGCCGTGCCGCCGGGCAACCCGGCGCACGACGTGATCGCCAACCTGTTCGAGTGGAACTGGAACTCGGTCGCGACCGAATGCACGACGGTGCTCGGGCCGGCGGGCTACGGCGCCGTGCAGGTCGCGCCGCCGCAGGAATCGATCTCGATCAGCGGCCACCCGTGGTGGGAGGTCTACCAGCCCGTCAGCTATCAGCTCACGAGCCGGATGGGTAACCGAGCGCAATTTGCTGCGATGGTCACCGCCTGCCACAACGCCGGCATCAAGGTGTACGCCGACGCCGTCCTCAACCACATGACGGGCCAGGGCAACGTCGGTTACGCGGGTACGACGTTCCCGGACAAGTACACGTACACCGGGCTCTACGGGACGCAGGACTTCCACCACACCCCCGCCGACTGCCCCACCGCCGGCGGCATCGACGACTACAACAACCAGACGCAGGTGCAAAAGTGTGAGCTCGTCGGGCTCGCCGACCTTCGTACCGAATCCGACTACGTCCGCACGACACTCGCGGGCTACCTGAACGACCAGATCAGCCTCGGCGTCGACGGCTTCCGCCTCGATGCGGCGAAGCACATCAATGCCGCGGACATTGCGGCCATCCAAGCCAAGCTGACGTCGCCGGCGTACCTCTACCAGGAGATCATGCCGGGCGGTGCGGTCTCGCCCTCCATGTACGAGGGCATCGGCGACGTGCTCGAGTTCACGTACGGCCAGCAGTTGCGCGCGGCGTTCACCGGCTCCATCGCGAGCCTGTCGACCTTCGGCCAGTCCGGGCTCGAACCCAGCAACAAGTCCGTCACCTTCGTCGACAATCACGACACCGACCGCAACGCGAGCACGCTGTCGTCCAAGGACGGCGCGACGTACACGCTCGCGAACGTGTACTCGCTGGCGCGCGGCTACGGCACACCGCAGGTCTACGCGAGCTTCGCATTCAGCAACAACGATCAGTCGCCGCCGTCGGGTGCCGATGGACTCGTGACCAACACGGACTGCACCTCTGCCGCCTGGGTCTGCACCGACAGGACGCGGGCGGTGCTGGGCATGGTCGGTTGGCACAACGCGGTCACCGGGACAGCCGTCGCCAACTGGTGGACGGACGGCAGCAACGCCATCTCGTTCAGCCGCGGATCCGCCGGGTTCGTGGCGATCAACAACGGCAGTGCGCCGATCACGCGGGCCTTCCAGACGGGACTCGCCGCCGGCACGTACTGCGACGTCATCCACGCCACCTTCTCGGCCGGCTCGTGCACTGGCGCGGCCGTGGTCGTCGACGCAGCGGGCAACGCCAACGTGACCGTCGCAGCCAAGGATTCCGTTGCACTGCACATGAACGCGCGAGTGAGCGCCGGCGGTCCGGCCACTCTGTCACCGAGCCCGTCGTCGCTGTCGTTCGCAGCAACGACCGTCGGCGCGGCCAGCGCGGCCCAGGTCGTGACCGTGTCGAACACCGGGGGCACATCGGCGACGGTCTCCAGCGTCGCCGTCAATGGAGACTTTACGCAGATGAACAGCTGCGCAACGGTCGCGGCGGGCGCGTCGTGCACCGTCAGCGTCACGTTCCGCCCCACTGCCGCGGGGACCCGCACCGGCACGTTGACCGTGACCAGCAACGCCGGCAACAATCCCACGGCCGTGTCCTTGACGGGCGCGGGGGCGGACTCCACCTCGAACATCGCCGTGGGCAAGTCGGCGACCGCGAACAGCGTGCAGCAGACGTTTGCCGCCACGAACTCGAACGACGGGAACACGTCGACCTACTGGGAGGGCGCGGGCGCCTACCCGCAGTGGCTCCAGATCGACCTCGGATCCGCCACGAGCGTCGGCCGGGTCGCGGTCAAGCTCCCGCCGACGTGGGGCTCACGGACGCAGACCTTCTCGGTCCTGGGAAGCACGGATGGCACGAACTTCACGACACTGTCGGCATCGGCCTCGCGGGTGTTCGACCCCTCGACCGTCAACACGGTGACGATCACCTTCTCCGCGGCGACCGTGCGCTTCGTACGACTGAACGTCACCGCCAACACGGGTGCCGGCGGTGGTCAGGTGGCGGAGTTCCAGATCTACCCGGCGAGCGCTGGTGGCACATCGGCGACGCTGGCCGCCAACCCCGCTTCGTTGGCGTTCTCCAGCACGGTGGTCAACACATCGAGCGCCGCCCAGAACGTGACTGTCAGCAATTCAGGCTCGGCTGCGGGCGCCGTGTCGTCGGTGACGGCGAGCGGTGACTTCAGTCAGACGAACACGTGCGGCACGTCGATCCCGGCCGGCGGCTCGTGCACGGTGAGCGTGACGTTCCGTCCGACGACCAGTGGCTCGCGGACAGGAACGCTGACGGTGAGCAGCAACGCGAGCAACCCGACGTTGTCGGTCGCGTTGACCGGCACCAGCGCTCCCGCCGGAAACAGCAACCTCGCCGCCGGAAGGGCGACGAGCGAGTCCGGTCATCAGCAGACATACGTAGCGGGCAACGCGGTCGACGGCAACCAGGCAACGTACTGGGAAGGCCAGGCCAACGCGTACCCGAACTGGTTGCAGGTTGACCTCGGCAGTGCGCAGACCGTTGGCCGCGTGGTCCTCAAGCTGCCCGCGGCGTGGGGCGCACGGACGCAAACCCTGTCGATCCTCGGGAGCGCGGACGGGACAACGTGGACGACGTTGAAGGCGTCTGCCGCGTACACCTATCCCGCGGGCAACGTGGTGTCGATCGCGCTCACCGGTTCCTCGCAACGCTACGTGCGCATCAACATCACCGCCAATACGGGAGCCGCCGGCGGTCAGGTCTCGGAACTCGAGGTCTACAGCTCCTAGGTGCGGGCCGGTGGCCACCAGCGCGCAACCGACGTAGGTTTTGGCGATGACAGCGCCAGCCACAGCAGCCCCCGCACCCACCACCCTCGCCGGCCTCCGCGACCTTGGTCACGTACACCGCACGGTCAAGGAGGAGATCCGCGCCAACCTGGTGACTCGCCTTGCCGCCGGCGAGGACCGTTTCCCGGGCATCGTCGGCTTCGACGACACCGTCGCTCCCCAGCTGGAACGCGCGCTGCTCGCCGGCCACGACGTCGTCCTCCTCGGCGAACGCGGCCAGGGCAAGACGCGCCTCATCCGCACCATCGGGGGACTCCTCGACGAATGGACGCCGGTCGTCGAGGCCTGCGAGATCAACGACCATCCCTACGCGCCGGTCTGCGCGCGCTGCCTGCGGCTGCTCGCCTCCGAGGGCGACTCGCTGCCGGTCGCATGGAAGCACCGCAGTGAGCGGTACGGCGAGAAGCTGGCCACGCCCGACACCTCCGTCGGCGACCTCATCGGCGACATCGACCCGATCAAGGTGGCGCAGGGCCGCAC
>JAVEEB010000400.1 GCA_030840665.1 Frankiaceae bacterium
GAGCCGAGTCCGAGGCGCGTCTCGATCTGCACCACAGCGGGGCTGACCGCGGCCGCGACGGCGGCGATGGGTTCGTCCGCGTTCGGATCAACCGTTCTCGTCGAGCTGCTGCCGGCCGACACCGCGCTTGCTCCGGCTTGCGAAGCGTGATCGGCTTCCGTCGAACGAGCAAACGCGAAGCCGCCGACGAGCAGAGCCGCGCTGACGACGACCGCGGTGGCCACCCGCCACCCCCGTCGGGGGCGCGAGGTACCCAACGACGGGGGTGGCAATGGCGGAGGGGGAGGTGGTGGCGGCGGGACGTTCGATATCGGAGCCGTGATCGGTGCCCATGACGGCGCGTCACTGACAGGGGGTTCCGGCGCCGCCCACGTTGGCGGCCGCAAGTTCTCCCAATCGACCTCGCTCAAGGGTGCCTCACTGGCACCGAACCTACCGACGGTTCGGTAAAGCGAGTGCAAAAGCGAAACATCACGCGGGCGGCAGCCAGAGCACGAACGTCGAACCCTTGCCGCGCTCCGAGGCGAGTGCGACGGTTCCGCCGTGACGGTCGGCAATCTCGCGGACGATGGTGAGGCCGAGCCCGCTGCGGCGCTCGCCCTGAGGCTCGTCCACTTGTCCCTGCTCTCGCCAGAAGCGCTCGAAGACCGACTCCAGGTCGTCGTCGGCGATGCCGGGGCCCTCATCGGCGACGGAGACGTACGCCCAACTGTCCTTCATCCCCGCCTCGACGGTGATGGTGGTGCCCACGGGTGCGAGACGCACCGCGTTTCCGATCAGGTTGGCGAGTGCCTGCTTGAGCGCGTTGCGGTCGCCGTTGATCTGCACGTCGGTGAGCGCTCGATGTTGCAAGGTGAGGCCGCGCGCTTCGGCCGGAGCCGCAAACTCGTCCGCGCACTCGACCGTGACCGACCGCAGGTCGACGCGTTCTGATGGCTGGTCGGGTATGCCATGGCGCGCGTACGCCAGCAGGTCGTCGACGAGCCGGCTCATGCGGGACGCGGTCCGCTCGACCACCGCGGCCGTTCGTCGGAGCTCCTCAGGGTCGGGATCAGGGTTGGCCAGCGCGACGTCGACATTCGTCCGGATCACGGCCAACGGGTTGCGCAGTTCGTGCGACGCATCCTGGATGAATCGGCGCTGGGCTTCGAACGCGGTCTCGAGGCGATCAAGCATGCCATCGAAGGTGTCGGCCAGGTCTCGCAACTCGTCTTTCGGCCCACCCATGCCGATGCGCTGCGACAGATCGGTCGCCTGTATCTGTCTCGCCACGCCGGTGATCCGTCCGATCGGCGCGACCACCACGCCCGCAGCGAACCACCCGACGCCGAGGCTGGCGAGAAACAGCAACCCGAGCGCGAAGAACGCGACGTTGCGGAGCTTGTCCAGCACGCGCTGATTGACGATGCGTTCGAAGTTCTGGAACTCGGCCTGCACGCGCTCCTCTTGCAACGCAATGCCTTGCGGCGTGACGACCGGCTCCTCCATGACAAACGTGCGGGAGACAGGCTCTTCACCCAGCCGTTCCGCGAGGACGAGGTACATCCCACCGATGACCATCGCCGCGAGTCCGAACAGCAGCAACGAATAGATCAGCGTGAGGCGGAAGCGGATCGACCCCGTCCACGACGGCATGAGGTCAGCGAACTTCTTCGATGCCATCAGTTCGGGCCGTCGAGCAGCCGGTAGCCGCTACCGATGAGGGTCTCGATCAACGGGGGCTCGCCGTCGACGGAGAGCTTGCGCCGCAGCGTTCCGACGGTCACGCGCACCGTGTTCGTGAAGGGGTCGGTGAACTCGTCCCACACATGCTCGAGCAGATCCTCGGTGGACAGCACTTCGCCGGCGCGCGCCATGAAGTACCGCAGCAGTGCGAACTCCTTCGCCGTCAGATCCAGGTCGCGTTCCCCACGCGAAGCGAGCAGACGCGCCGTGTCGAGCGTGAGATCGCCGACGTGCAGCACCGCGCCCGTGCGACCCGCGTCGCGTCGCAGGAGCGTGCGCACCCGCGCCGTCAGTTCCGCGAAGGCGTACGGCTTGACGAGATAGTCATCCGCGCCCTCGTCGAGCCCGCTGACTCGGTCCGCGACCCCGTCGCGGGCGGTCAGCATGAGGATGCGCGCACCGCTCCTGGCTGTCTCGCCGCTGCGGATCCGGCGGCACACCTCTGTGCCGTCGACCTTCGGCAGCGTGAGATCGAGGCACACGACGTCGTACTCGATGTAGCCGAGCTTCTCGAGGGCCTCGTCGCCGTCGTGGGCGATGTCGACCGCATAGCCCTCTCGACGCAGGCCGGTGGCGACCGCCTCTGCGAGGTCGACCTCGTCCTCCACGACCAGTACGCGCACGGGAGTCAACGTACCGAGTGGCTCCGCCGCGGCACCTCTTTCACAGCGAGGCTTTACGCTCGCATTCGTCAGCTCGTGCTCCACTGCCACGACATCCTCACCCTCCCCACCGAAAGGCGACCGAAGGAATGACTCCAGCGACCTCCGGCGCGACAGGCCCGACGACCGACGAGGCCGCGCAACTCGAGCAGGCGATGTTCGAGATCAAGAAGGTGATCGTCGGGCAGGACCGTGTCATCGAACGGCTGCTGGTGTGCCTCTTGGCGCGGGGCCACGTCCTGCTCGAAGGCGTGCCCGGCCTCGCAAAGACTCTCGCGGTCGAGACGCTGGCGGCCGTCACGGGGGGCACGTTCGCACGCCTCCAGTTCACCCCCGACCTGCTGCCGGCCGACATCGTCGGCACGCGGATCTACCGCACGTCGAGTGAGAAGTTCGACGTCGAGCTCGGCCCCGTGTTCGCCAACTTCGTGCTGGCCGACGAGATCAACCGCGCCCCCGCGAAGGTGCAGTCGGCGCTCCTCGAAGTGATGGCCGAGCACCACGTGTCAATCGGGGGCGAGACGTTCCCGGTCCCGCTGCCCTTCCTGGTGCTGGCAACGCAGAACCCGATCGAATCCGAGGGCGTCTACCCCTTGCCCGAGGCGCAGCGCGACCGCTTCCTCATGAAGGTGCTCGTCGGCTATCCGTCCGGAGGCGAGGAAGTCGAGATCGTGCAGCGCATGGGCGTCTCGCCCCCGCGCGCCAGCGAAGTGCTCGGCCTGTACGAGTTGGCGACGCTGCAGGCCGCCAGTGATCGCGTCTACTGCGACCGCAGTGTCGTCGAGTACGCCGTCAATCTCGTGCTGGCGACGCGCAACCCGACGACCTACGGCCTCGCCGACCTCGAGCCCCTCGTCGCCTACGGCGCCAGCCCGCGCGCGTCACTCGGACTCGTCGCCGGCGGGCGCGCCCTCGCACTGATGCGGGGCCGCTCGTACGTGCTGCCTCAAGACGTGTTCGACGTCGCGCCGGACATCATGCGCCACCGTCTCGTGCTCTCCTACGAAGCGTTGGCGCGCGAAGTGACCGCCGATCACATCCTCGCCCGCGTGTTGTCGACAGTTCCCGCGCCGCGCATCGCCCCGTCGCAAGAGCAAGCCGTCCCGACACCGGCATGACCCTGTTCGCTCGGGGGGTGCGCCCCCGGACCCCATCGTCGCCCGGCGAGCCGGCGCTCGCTCGGTCGCCCGGTCACGAGCTGCGCTCATGACGGTCGGTCCTGCACCGGACGAAGTACTGCGCCGGCTCGAGCTGACGATCACGCGCAAGCTCGACGGTCTGTTGCAAGGCGACTACCGCGGCCTCGTGCCCGGGCACGGCTCCGACCTCGGAGAGACACGG
>JAVEEB010000225.1 GCA_030840665.1 Frankiaceae bacterium
CCGGGCGCCAGACCCAATCGCAGGAGGCCCGGACCGTTCAGCTCCGGCTCGACCTCAGCGTCCCGGACGCCCGGAAGCGAGCGCAGTGCCGCGACGATCTCGCGGTAGTCGCTCACGGTCACGGTGGCTCCAGGCAATTGGTCGAAACGTATCGAAGGTGGTCGACCCACCTTCAGTCTTTCGGCTGCTGGACAAGCGCTCTTGAGACCCGCTAAGGGGCGACCCGCTCAGGCGGTCTTGCGAACGCGAGTCCCCTTGCCCGCCGCGGCCTCTTTCTTGGCCGCCGCCGTCTTCGACGGTGCTGCCTTCTTGGCGGTGGTGGCCTTCTTGGCAGGCGCCGCCTTCTTGGCAGGCGCCGCCTTCGACGCAACTGCCTTCTTGGCAGCCGCGGCCTTGGCCGGCGGGGCGGCGCTACTGCCTACGGGAGCGTCTGCGTCCGCGTCCCCGCGGTTGCGGCGGGCAGCGTCCACGCTCGCTTGCAGGGCGGCCATCAGATCCACGACCTGGCCCGTAGCGACGGGGGCGGCGGCGGGGGCGACGACCTCACGGCCGGCGACCTTCGCCTCGATGACTGCCTCGAGGGCCTCGCGGTAGGCGTCGGAGTATTGGGACGGGTCGAAATCGCCCGACAACGTCTCGATCAGCGACAGTGCCATGGCGACCTCTTGCTGGCGAACCTCGATGTCGTCGTCGAGGAAGCCGAAGTCGACCTCGCGGACTTCATCCGGCCAGAGCATGGTCTCCAGGACGAAGACGCCGTCGCGGACCCGCAACGTCGCCAGGGCCTCGCGGGAGCGCAATGCAATCTTGACGAGCCCCACGCGGCCGGACTGCTCCAGGGCGTCGCGGAGCAGGACGTACGGCTTCGTACCCGTCTTCTCCGGCTCGAGGTAGTACGACTTCTCGAAGTAGATGGGGTCGACCTGCTCGAGCGGGACGAACTCGAGGACGTCGATGACGCGGTTGGTCGTGAGCGGCAGGTCCGCGAAGTCCTCGTCCGTCAGGACGACGGTCTCGCCGCCGGGGAGCTCGTAGCCCTTGGCGATATCGCTGTACGGCACCTCTTCGCCGTCGACGGAACAGATCCTCTTGTACTTGACCCGGCCGCCGTCCGCCGCGTGCACCTGGTGGAAGGCGACATCGCGCTGTTCGGTCGCCGAATACAGCTTCACGGGGATGGTCACGAGACCGAAGCTGATCGAGCCCTTCCAGATGCTGCGCATGCCAGTCCGTTCCGCCGGGGACGCCAAGGACGCGTCCTACAAGGAACATTCCCGCACGACAGGGAATCGATCAACTCAATGTCGCTTGTTTTGCGAGCCAACCCCGGCAGCGGCCGTTACTTGAGGACCTCGACCTCGGCGAGCTGAGCGGCCGCCCAGCCCGTGTTGGCCGACACCGTGAGCTTGATGAAACGGGCCGTCGTCGGGCTGAGCACGATCGTGGCCTTGTTGCCGCCCTTCTCCGGGTCGAGCCGGTACGGGGCCGCCTTCTTGGCAACCGTGAAGGTCGTCCCGTCGTTGCTGACGAGCACCGCCACGGTCTCGTCGCGCGCTCCCCAGTCCTTCGCCGGCGGGACGCTGATCACGACCTTGGTGAACGCGGTCGCCGCACCGAGGTCGATGGTGATCGACTGCGGGAAGGCCTTGTTCGTGCTTTCCCAGTACGACGAGCTGTTGCCGTCCGTCGCGTTCGACGCGGGGAAGCCGGCGTTGTCGCCCGTCGAGGTCGCCTTCTTGTCGGCGGCGAGGTTGCCGCTCGCGTTGGCCGTGGCCGTGCCGGTGACCGCGATCTGCACGGGAGGCGCGCTGCTGGACACGGTGACCGAGCCGGTCCGGTCCCCGGCGGCGCTCGGCAGGAAGGTGACGGTCACGGTGCAGCCCGCTCCCGCGGCCAGCGTTGCCGGGCAGTCACTGGTCGCACTGAAGTCGCCGAGAGCGCCGACCGAGACACCGCTGACCGTGTCGCTGCCGGTGTTCTTGACCTCGATGGTCTGCCCCGCACTGGCGGCTCCGGACGCGGTGCCGGCAAAGGTGAGGGTGGCGGGCGTCGCAGTGACGGCCCAGGTGCTCGTCGTACCGACTCCGAGTTTGTACGACGCTGTGTGTGACTGCGCACCCTTGCCGGTGACCGTGAGGTCGTAGTGACCGGGTGCTGCGGTGGCGGTCGTCGCGACGGTCATCAGCGAGTGACCCCCCGCGGTGACGGTGGCCGGGCTGAAGGTGACGGTGACGCCGGCCGGTGCGCCCGCGGCGCTCAGTTCGACGGCGCCGGGCGCCCCCGCCGCCACTGACGTCCAGACCGTGGTGGTGCTCGATTGCCCGGCGACGACGTCGCCCGCCGCGCTGTCGACGACGACGGAGAAATCGGCGGCGCCTGCTGCGGGCGCTTCCGTGTAGGTGGGGGCGTTGCTCTGCCCCGGGTCGCAGCCTTGCTTCTCCCAGCCGGTGTTGCCACCGCCATCGGTGAACGTGAACTTGTTGCCGGCGCAGCCGGCGTTGCTGCCGCCGACGCCGAGGGCCTTCGCGACGACGTTCTTCACGGTCGCGGATCCGGTGGCGTCACCGACGAGGGCGTACGTGCCGGCGCCGTCGATGGTGACGTTCTCCAGCGAGACGTTCGTGATGCCGGAGCCCTTGAACAGGACACCGACGTACGCGGAGTCGATAAGTGAGGTGTCCTTGACGGAAATGGCCGCGCCCATGTCCTCGTCGAGGGCCCAGAACCAGATCGCGCCGATACCGATGCCGGACCCGCCGTCGACCGCGGAGGAGCGCAGGACGGTGTTGCGTTCGAGCTTCGTCGTGCCCGCGAGCGGGGTCGCCGTGAAGCGGTTGCCGACGTGGATGCCGCCGCCTTCGTTCTGGATGTCGGAGATGACGTTGTCGGTGGCGGAGTTGCTCTCGCCGCCGTAGATGGCGATGCCGTTCGCGAGCAGTGGCACCTCGATGGTGTTGAACGAGATGACGTTGTTGCGGTCGGCGTTCTTCTCCGCCCACGTGGCGATCGCGTCGTCGCCCGTGTTCCGGATGAAGTTGCCCGTGATCGTCGTGTCCTCGATGCCGTTGTGCAGGTTGATGCCGTCGGCCGTCACGTTGTCGATGCGATTGCCCGTGATGGACAGACCCTTGAAGGGGCCGTCAAGCCACAGGCCGACCTTGGTGTGCTCGATCCACAGGTTGGTGATGGTGGACCCGCCGCCGATTGCGCCGCCGATGCCGTTCACCTGCGCTGAGTCGTCGCGGATGTTGATCGTGCCGAGGATCGAGAAGTCGGACAGGTGGACGTTCGTGCTGCCCTTGGGCGCGGTCTTGCCGTAGAACCCGACGCCGTCACCGGTGACGACCGAGTACCAGGGGCCGGCTCCGACGACCGTGACGTTGTTGACGCTGATGTGCTCGTTGATCTGGAAGGTGCCGGCCGGGATCCAGACGACCTGGCCCTTGGCAACGCCCTGGGCGATCGCGTCGTTGAACGCCTTCGCGGAGTCCTTGGCGCCCGACGGGTCCGCGCCGAGGTCGACGACGGAGACCGACCCTGCCGGCTGCGCCGCGGCGGGGGCGACCTGCTCGAAGTCAGCGAGGTCGATCGTGTACGTCTTCGCCAGGTCCGCGGCGTCGATCTGGAGGCGCACCTTCGCACCCGCCGGCAGGTCCTGCCCGAGGAGCGCGTGGGTCTCGTCGTACAGGTGATGGGGGTTCGAGCCCGGCGCGTTGATGAAGGGGAAGTTGCCGTAGAACCACGAGTACCGGTTGGTGAGATCGAGGCTCTTGAGCTTCGCGCCGTTGGCGTAGACGGACAGGGTCGCGTTGTAGTCGCCGCCGTCCGTCGAGTCCGGAATGCTGTAACGGACGTTGATGGAGTTGGCGGGTGCCGTCAGGGTGAACTCGACGTACTGACCCTTGCCCGCGAGTGTCACGGCACGGCGTCCGACACCCTCGCCGGCCAACGTGTCACGGCTGAAATCCTTCGCGAGTACGGCGCCGTTGGTCGCGGCGAGCTCGGCCTGCTGTTCGACGAACGGAACGCGGGCGCCGCGACCAGCAGTGAGGTACGGCGCGGAGCCGGCGATGCTCACGGCGTCGGCATTGACCGCGGCCGACGTCCCAGTGCCTGCGGTGCCGGTCGCGGTCGATGTTGCCGACGGGGACCCCGGGCTGCTGCGGAAGGCGAAGAATCCCCCGATGCCGAGGGCGACCAGCGCCACGGCGATCCCGACGGCGAGGAGGACGGCGGACGCGCCCCGCTCAGGCGAAGACGCGCGGCGAGCGCGTGAGGAGGCAAGCGGCAGCCGGGCGGCACGGGACATCAACAAACTCACTTTCGGGCGGGCCATTCGGGCGGGCCATGGGCGCCGGGGGACGCCGACGTGCTGACACAATCGCACGGATATGGCCTAGTCGCGCAAGAATCTCTCGGCGAATCGCAAGAACCGGCCTTCACGGCGCCGCAAACCGGACAGGTATGCCTGCGGGCGGGCGCCCGGAGCGCGCAGCGCAGGCGGCTTCACGAGCGGCTTCGCGGGCCCGGCACCGGGTATTTCAGGACTCATGTCGCCCTCACTCGACGTCTACCGGAGCAAGCGCGACTTCTCGCGTACGACGGAGCCACGCGGCACCCCCGGCGATTCGACGCAGGACGGCCCGCGGTTCGTCCTCCAGGAGCACCACGCCACGGCGCTGCACTGGGACCTGCGCCTGGAGCGGAACGGCGTCGGCCCGTCCTGGGCGCTTCCCAAAGGCATGCCGCTGGAGAAGGGCGTCAACCACCTGGCTGTCCAGACAGAGGACCACCCGCTGTCGTACTTCTCGTTCGACGGTTCCATCCCCGAGGGCCAGTACGGCGGGGGCCGCGTCATCGTGTGGGATGCGGGCACCTACGAGCTGCACGAGTGGACCGATGACAAGGTGTCCTTCACGGTGCACGGCCGCCGCGTCGACGGGCGCTACACGCTGTTTCGTACGAAGGGAAAGCAGTGGATGATCCGGCTCAAAGCTGAGCAGCCGCCGGGCGCGCCCGACTACACACCGATGCCGGAGCTCGTGCGGCCGATGCTGGCCTCCGCCGGCACGCTCCCCGCCAAGGACGAAGGCTGGGCGTATGAGATGAAGTGGGACGGTGTGCGGGCCGTGGTCTACGTCGACGGCGGCCGCGCTCGCGTGCTGACGCGCAACGACCGCGAGGTGTCCGCCACGTATCCGGAGCTGCGCGCGATGGCCGAGTCACTCGGCGGGACGCGGGTCGTGCTGGACGGGGAGGTCGTGGCGTTCGACGAGCTTGGCCGGCCCAACTTCGGATCGCTGCAAGCGCGCATGCACGTGGCGCGGCCGACACCCGCTTTGCTCCACGACGTCCCGGTGAGTTATTTGGCGTTCGATGTCCTGTACCTGGACGGCGCGATCCTGACCGGCGAGCCGTATGCGCGACGCCGGGAGATCCTCGAATCGCTCGACTTGCAAGGCCCTTCGTGGACGGTGCCGCCTTCCTTCCCGGGGCCGGGGGCCGACGTCTTCGCGGCCAGCAGGTCCCAAGGCCTCGAGGGCGTGCTCATCAAGCGGCTGGACTCCCTCTACTACCCCGGCAAGCGGTCCGACAGCTGGCTGAAGGTCAAGCACCTCCGCACGCAGAGTTGCGTGATCGGTGGCT
>JAVEEB010000230.1 GCA_030840665.1 Frankiaceae bacterium
GTCGGCCGAAGGGGACGAGCCTGCCGAAAGGGCTGCGCCTCGCCGGCTCTCGAGACCTCGTGAGCATTTTGATCGTCCGGGCAATCAGCTTCGTTGGCGCGGGCCGAGACGCCACAGAGGTTCGTCAAAGCATGCTCTCCGTGATCGACGGCATTCGAGACTCGATACGCGAGCAGCAAGTGATCGTGAACCGTAGCGGGACTGCGTATATCCGGTGGCACGTCGAGCCTGGACGAGGCTGGAAGCTCGACGAGGTGGCCGCCTTCCCGCGCGGCCGCGGACGGGGCACTCTCCTCCTCCGCACGTTCCTTTCCCTGGCCGATGCCGGGCACGTGCCGGTGATGCTGGCCTGCCCCAAGGGCCGGATCGACTGGTACAGGCGACACGGTTTCCGGTTGCAGGCGCCCGGAGTCGATCCAGTGGCCAAGGCGTACCTGGCCGCGGGCCTCATCCTGATGCGAAGGGCGGTAAACGCTGGCCTCGGCAACAGACGTCGCGCGTCGGCCAGGGCGAGGTCCCGCTACGACACGTTCCCGCAACACCAGATCGCGCCGCTCAGGAGTGACCGGGTCAAGTCCCTGGTGACGGTCACGAAGTCAAAGATCACCGCCGCCACGATGATCACCACTGCCCTTCTCGTCGGGACCGCCGGCTGCAGCCCCGACGCCATGTCACCCGTCTACGCGGCATACACAGCTGGCTCCGACCTCCAGCGCTGACCCTGGCGGCACGTCGTGCCCGGGCATCTCAGTAGTCGCCGCTGACCACGTTCTCGAGCGCGTTCCCGTCGCGGAAGCGCTCGACCTGATCGCTGATGAAGCGGATCATCCGCGCCGGGAAGCCCGTCGTGTTGCCACCGATGTGCGGCGTCAGCAGCAGGCCCGGTGCGGACCACAGCGGATGCCCGGCCGGGAGCGGTTCCGGATCCGTCACGTCGAGGACGGCACGCAGCCGGCCAGACTGCAGTTCGGACACGAGCGCATCCGTGTCCGCGACCGGTCCGCGGGCCGCATTGACGAGGAGTGCCCCGTCGGGCATCGCGGCCAGAAAGTCCTTGTCCACCAGGCCCCTTGTCGAACTCGTGAGCGGCACGAGGACGACAACGATATCCGCCTCGGCTAACAGCACGGGCAGCTCACTCGTGGCGTGCACGCCCTCCCGCGCAGTGCGCGCGACGCGGGTGACGGTGACCTCGAAAGGGGCCAACCGCTTCTCGACCGCCTCGCCGATCGACCCGTGGCCGACGATGAGCACCCTGCTGCCGAACAACTCGCCCGCGGCGCCACCGCCCTCCCACGTGCCCGCCGCCTGCTGGCGGGCAAAGCGGGGCAGCTCCCGGCGCTCGGCCAAGATCCCCGCCAGCACCCATTCCGCGACCGTCACGTCGTGCACACCCCGGGCGTCGCACAGCCGGACGGTCTCGGGCACCTCGCCCTCGAGGTAGTCGACCCCGGCGCTCATGGTCTGGATGACGCGCAGCTTCGGGTTGGCCGCGATGCACTCCCGAACTCGCTCGATGCTGAAGCCTGGCACGAGAACCTCGACGTTGCCCGCGTCGGGCGGAAGCTCGCCGTCCGACGTGACAAGGGTCGCCTCGACGTCGGCGAGCTCGTTCAGCGCCCGGACGAGGTCAGCATCGGGCGCCCAGACGTGCAGCGGCCAATGCGCGTACGTGCCGCAACCGTCGCTCATCTACGCGCTCGGAACGACGCGCACTGCACCCTTGTCAGCGCTCGTCGCCATCGACGCGTAAGCCCGCAGGGCCGGCGACACGTAGCGGTCGCGGGCGACCGGCTGCCAGGGCCGCTCGGACGCGTTCATCTTGTCGCGGCGCAGGTCGAGCTCCTCGTCGCTGATCGCGATCCGGATGCTGCGGGCCGGGATATCGATCTCGATGCGGTCACCTTCGTGCACGCGCGCAATCGCGCCGCCACTGGCCGCTTCTGGCGAGACGTGCCCGATCGACAGGCCGCTCGTGCCGCCCGAGAATCGCCCGTCCGTCAGGAGCGCGCACTGTTTGCCGAGGCCGAGGCCCTTCAAATAGCTAGTGGGGTAAAGCATCTCCTGCATCCCCGGGCCGCCGCGCGGTCCTTCGTACCGGATGACGACGACGTCACCGGGCACGATCTGCTTCGACAGGATCGCCGTCACGGCGTCGTCCTGCGACTCGAACACGCGCGCCGGGCCGGCGAACGTCCAGATGCTCTCGTCGACACCCGCCGTCTTCACGACGCAGCCATCCAGGGCGATGTTGCCGTGCAGGATCGCGAGCCCACCTTCGACGGTGTACGCGTGCTCGATGTCGCGGATGCAGCCGGCGGTTGCGTCGAGGTCGAGGCTGTCCCAGCGGTTCGTCGACTGGAACGGCTCGACGGTGCGCACGCCACCAGGAGCCGCGTGGAAGAGCTCCACGGCGACGGGGTTGGCGTCAGGACGGCGTACATCCCAATCCTGTAAGAACTTTTCGAGGCTCGGCGAGTGCACGCTGTGCACGTCGCGGTTGAGCAGCCCGCCCCGGTCGAGCTCGCCGAGGATGGCCGGGATGCCGCCGGCGCGGTGGACGTCCTCGATGTAGTACGTGCCGTTGGGCGCGACTTTTGCCAGGCACGGCACGCGGCGGGAGAGCCCGTCGATATCGATCATGGCGAAGTCCACCTCACCCTCCTGCGCGGCGGCGAGGAGGTGCAGGATCGTGTTCGTCGATCCGCCCATCGCGATGTCGAGGGTCATGGCGTTCTCGAAAGCGGCGCGCGTCGCGATGCTGCGGGGCAACACGCTGGCGTCGTCCCCGTCGTACCAGCGCTTGCACAGCTCGACGATCGTCGTGCCGGCCTGCTCGAACAGCGCACGCCGTGCGGCGCTCGTCGCGAGCGTCGTGCCGTTGCCCGGCAATGAAAGGCCGAGCGCTTCGGTGAGGCAGTTCATCGAGTTGGCCGTGAACATGCCGGAACACGACCCGCACGTCGGGCAGGCGGACCGCTCGACGTCCGCGAGCTGCTCGTCGGTGACGGTTTCATCGGCGGACATGGACATCGCCATGATGAGGTCGCTGCCCTTGCTCCGAACGGTGCCGTCCGCGTTGACCACTGCGGTGCCGGCCTCCATCGCGCCGCCCGACACGAAGACCACCGGGATGTTGAGGCGCAGGGCGGCGAGCAGCATGCCCGGGGTGATCTTGTCGCAGTTGCTGATGCAGACGATCGCGTCGGCGCAGTGCGCCTGGACCATGTACTCGACCGAGTCGGCGATCAGCTCGCGGCTTGGCAGGCTGTACAGCATGCCGCCGTGGCCCATCGCGATGCCGTCGTCGACGGCGATCGTGTTGAACTCCTTCGCCACTCCCCCGGCGGCCTCGATCGAGGAGGCGACGATCTTGCCGAGGTCGCGCAGGTGCACGTGCCCGGGCACGAACTGGGTGAAGCTGTTGGCGATCGCCACGATCGGCTTGCCGAAGTCACCGTCGCCCATGCCGGTGGCGCGCCACAGGGCGCGGGCGCCGGCCATGTTGCGGCCGTGGGTGCTGGTGCGGGAACGAAGCGGCGGCACAAGTGCTCCTAAGAGACGACTATCTGTCTGTACGACGATAGCCCGGCGCGGACTCGTGCGCCCGCCGCTCGCGCCTCAGGTCCTGCGAGCGGCAAGCCTGGCGGCGTTCGGCCAGCGCACGTCGTACACCCAACCGGCCTTTTCGCACGTGCGGATGATCCCGGCGCTGATGTCGATCTGACCCTTCAGCACTCCATGCCTGGCGCACGTCGGGTCCGCGTGGTGGCTGTTGTGCCAGGACTCGCCGAACGACGGGATGGCCAACGGCCAGAAGTTGGCGGCCTTGTCGCGGCTGTTGAACGGGCGTTGCCTGACGACGTGGCAGATGGAGTTGACCGACCAGGTCATGTGGTGGAGCAGGAAGGCTCGCACCAGCCCGCCCCAGAGGAACCCGGTAAGCGCCCCCATCCACGACCACGTCACGAGCCCGCCAACGAGGCCAGGCAGGGCCAGGCTCGCGACGACCAGCCAGGGGAAGATGCGATCGACCCGGGTGAGGTCCCGATCGGCGAGCAGGTCGGGGGCGAAGCGTTCCTTCGAGGTGCGTTCGTCGCGGAACATCCACCCGATGTGGGCGAACAGGAGCCCTTTGGCGAGCGCCCGGATCGTCGTGCCGTAGCGCCACGGCGAATGCGGATCGCCCTCTTTGTCGCTGTAGGCGTGGTGGCGACGGTGGTCGGCGACCCACGTGACCACCGAGCCTTCGATGGCCATCGAGCCCAGAACCGCGAGCGTGACCCGCAGCCACCGGCGAGCCTTGAAGGCGCCGTGCGTGAAGTAACGGTGGAGCCCGACCGTCACGCCACTGATCGTGACGCAATAACCGACGGCCAGGATCGCCACGTCCGTGAGGGAGATGCCGTATCCCCAGAGGATGACGGCAGCGGCGACCGTCGCCACCAGCGGCACGGCGACGAACGCGCCGACAACAGCGCGAGCCCACCGCACCGCGACTGGGTCGCTGGGCGGCAGGAGGTCGGATCTAGGAGTGGGGCGCAGGGTCTCGACGCCGTGCAAATCGGAATTCAATGGAGTTTGCGTCATGCAACGACCCGTCAGATGAACCTACGATCCCGAAGGGTACGCCCGGCACCTGCATCATGGCCTGTCCGCCGGGCCACATCGTCGTACCCCCGTGCATTTCCGGACGCCTTCTGGTCCGCTAGCGTGGGGCGAATGACATCGCGACAACGCGACGAGACGCCTGCCGTCCCCAGCAGTCGAGAGGCGGCGGAGGGTTCGACGACGGACGAGCCGGCAACGGCCGCGCCGTCGACCGTGCCCGAGGCGTCGGTGCCCGAGGCGTCGGTGCTCGAGGCGTCGGTGCTCGAGGAGCTGCAGGCGGTGCAGCGCTCGCAGGAGTTTCTCCTTCGCGCTTCCGATGTCCTGGCCCGCGTCTCGGGATTTTCCCAGACCCTGCACGCCCTCGCCGACGTCGCCGTGCCCGATCTCGGCGATCTCTGCCTCATCGATGTGCTCGACCGCTCCGGCGCTCTGCAGCGGATGGTTGCCCGCCACGCGGACCCGGCGCGCCAGCATCTCGCCGACGAGCTGCAGCGCAACTACCCGCCCATCGCGGGCGGGTCGCACCCGGGTGCACGGGGCATCGCCACCGGTCAGGCGCACTGGTCGCCCACCATGTCCGAGGATTTCCTCATCGCGACGACCCGCGACGCCCGGCACCTGGCGCTCATCAAAGAGCTGGGCTTCGCGGGTTACATCAGCGTGCCGCTGATCGCTGACGGGGAGACCCTCGGCAGCGTCACACTCGTCGCGGCCGGGTCCGGCCGCGTTTTCTCCGAACGGGACCATTTGCTCGCGCAGGACCTGGCCTCGCGCGTTGCGCTCGTCGTGGCCAAGGAGCGTCGGTACGACGAAGAACATCGCGTGGCGCATCTGCTGCAAGCGAGCCTCCTCCCGCCCGTCATGCACTCGTCGGTCGTCGATGTGGCCGCCCGCTACGTGCCCGGCAATCGCGACGCCGAGGTGGGTGGCGACTTCTACGACCTCGTGCCGCTGCCCAGTGGCAACATCGC
>JAVEEB010000437.1 GCA_030840665.1 Frankiaceae bacterium
GCCGGGCGGATCTTGCTCGGGCCGGCGCCGAAGCGGCCATCGACGGGCAAGAGCTCGGTCGGAATGCGGATGTCAGTCACGGTGCGTCCTTACTGAGTGGTCGTACGACGAGTCTTGTGCGGAAGGGCGGGGGCCGCGACCCCATTGACGGGGACGGCGCCGGGTGCGGCTACAGCGAGGAGAGCGCGCGCGCCGACGGCCCGACGTAGCGGGCGGCGGGCCGGACGAGCTTGCCGAGCCGCTTCTGCTCGAGGCAGTGCGCCGACCAACCGGCGGTGCGGGCGCACGCGAACAAGGGCGTGAAGAGCTGCGAGGGGATCTCCGCGAAGTCGAGGACGAGGGACGCCCAGAAATCGACGTTCGTCTCGAGCACGCGGTCGGGCTTGCGGGCCCGCAGCTCGGCCAGCGCCGCCTTCTCCAGGGCCTCGGCGACCTCGTAACGGGGCGTGCCGAGCTCGAGTGCCGTGCGGCGCAGGACGCGGGCGCGCGGGTCCTCGGCGCGGTAGACGCGGTGGCCGAACCCCATGAGGCGGCCGCCTGAGTCGAGAACGTTCTTGACGTAGCCCTCCGGGTCGCCGGACCGCTCGACTTCTTCGATCATGGTCATGACGCGCGTGGGGGCGCCGCCGTGCAACGGCCCCGAGAGGGCGCCGATGGCGCCGGACACCGCGGCCGCGGCGTCGGCACCCGTCGAGGAAATGACGCGGGCCGCGAACGTGGACGCGTTGAGGCCGTGCTCCGCAGCGGAGACCCAGTAGGCGTCGATGGCCTGGGCCTGGGCCTTGTCGAGCTCACCGCGCCAGCGCAGCAGGAAGCGTTCGGCGAGGGTGTTGCCCTGCGCGACAGTCGCTTCGTCCACGGGCGTTGCGTCGCCGCGGGCGGACTGGGCGGCGAAGCTGATGGCCGCCGTGGATACGCGGGCCAGGTCAGCGCGCGCCTGCGCCTCGTCGATGTCGTAGAACGCGCCCAGCGAGAGGCTGCCGGACAGTGAGGCCACGCCCGCCTGCATGTCGGCGGCAATGCTGCCGGTGCGCAGCGGCAGCTGAATGCCGGGCATCTCCGGGAGGCCGGGGTCGAGCGTGCCGTCGACCAGCAGGCCCCACACCTGCTCGTACGGCGTGTGCCCGACGAGCTCCTCGATGTCGACGCCCCGGTAGCGCAGCGCGCTGCCTTCTTTGTCGGGCTCGGCAATCTCGGTTTCGAAAGCGACGACGCCTTCGAGCCCTGGGATGAAATCCGCCATTCGTGCCGTCTCCTGACCGAGTGCGCCTACGCGTCCGACCATTCTCTCTCCCTTCCCGTTCGGTGCTGCAGCCGGGACCCGCCGCAGGCGCAATCGGGCGGGCAGGTCTGGACCAGGTGGGCGCAGTCCAAGATGGGGTGATGCAACCGACGCGACGAGCCGCCGCGGCAGGCCGCCTCCGGCGTTTCGCGATCGACGTCTCGCCCCTGCGCTCCTCGCCCGCCTTCCGCCGGCTGTGGGGCGGCAGCGTCGTGTCCGTCCTCGGATCGCAGATGACGGCCGTCGCGGTGCTCATCCAGATCGACGCGATGACCCGGTCCCCGTTCATGGTGGGCCTGACCGGCATTTTCGGGTTCGTCCCGCTGCTCGTCTTCGGCGTGTACGGCGGCTCGATCGTCGACGCCTACGACCGCCGCACGCTGATGCTCATCGCGAACGGCGGGATGGCGCTGGCGAGCGCGGCCGTCGCGGTCGCCGTCGTGGGCGGGTTGTCGTCGGTGTGGCCGCTGTATGCCCTGGTCGCCGTGCAGTCGGCGCTCACGGCGATCGACAGCCCGGCGCGCGGGGCTTCACTGCCGGCGCTGATAGGTCCGGAGCGGTTGCCGGCGGCCAACGCGCTCAACCAGCTGTCGTTCAACACCGGGCTCGTCGCCGGGCCGCTCATCGCGGGCCTTCTCGTGACGCACTCCTTCGCCATCGTGTACTTCATCGACGCCGTCTCCTTCGGCGCGGTTCTCCTGGCTGCGGCGCGACTCCCGTCCTTGCGGCCCGCGGGCGGCGGCCGCCGCGCCGGCCACTCGTCGGTCATGGAAGGCCTGCGCTGGTTGAAATCCCAGCCCCTCATCGCGATGACGTTCTATGTAGACCTCGTTGCGATGATCTTCGGCATGCCCCGCGCGCTGTTCCCCGTGCTCGCGCGCGAGAACTTCCACGTCGGTCCCGCCGCCGTCGGTGTCATGTACGCCGGCATCGCCTTCGGCGCCCTGCTCGGGGCGATCTCCGGCGGGTGGATGTCGCGCGTGCACCGGCATGGGCGGGCGATCGTCATCTCGATCGTGGTGTGGGGTTTCGCCACCGCGACCCTCGGCCTGACGCACGTCTTCTGGCTCGGGGTGACGATGCTCGCGATCGCCGGCGCGGCCGACTTCGTGAGTGCGGTGTTCCGCAGCGCGATGCTGCAGTCCGGGACGCCCGATGAGATGCGCGGCCGCACCGGCGGGGTCTTCATCGCCGTCGTGGCGGGCGGCCCTCGGCTGGGCGACCTGGAGTCGGGCGGCGTCGCCCGGCTGGTCTCGCCGACGTTCTCGGTGGTGAGTGGCGGGCTGGCGACGGTCGTAGGGGTACTGGTGCTGGCGGCCGCGGTCCCGAGTTTCCTTCGGTACGACGCGCGAACGGCGCCCGGTCGCCGGCAGGTTCCGGCCGAGGCCCAGGAATCTAGTAACTCCGAGTAGTCGTACCTGCGTATTTGTCACTCTCGGTATGCAGGCGTGGCCGATCCATCCTGACTAGTCATAAAGAGTCGCGTGAACCACCCGCCTTGACCTCAAGATCATCGAATCGTCGCCGACCTACTGCCCTTACGGCGGTCTCGGTGAATGGGCAAGTTGCCCTTGGAGCCACCCGTGACAGGGATGGGCGGCACTCATGACCGGCACGATGACCTGGCGCGCGCACACGCGGCTGTCGCCGCTCGCGCGTACGGCATTGAGCCTCGTGCTCATAGCCGCGTCCCTTGCGTGGGGTGCGGTCGACGCGACCGCTGCGCACGCCACCCCGACGCTGACCGTCACGCCGTCGTCCACCGTTCGGGTGCCCCCGACCGGATCGACCGCGCTGAGCGGCCTGGCGGTGTCCGGTGACGCGGTCGACAACCTGACCGTGACTGTCGCGACCGACTTCGGCACCCTGGGCGTCGCCACGACAACGAATCTCACCCTTGGCTACAACAACTCCTGGACGGGCACCCAAGCGGTCACCTTCTCGGGGCTGCAGTCCGACATCAACACCGGCCTCGCCAGCGTGACCCTCACCACAACGGGAACGACGGGCACCGCGCACGTCAGCCTGACCGCATTCGTGTCGCAGGCGGGCCTGTACTACCTGGCCTCCAACCAGCACTTCTACCAGTACGTCGCCAGCGCGTCCGTCACGTGGACAACGAGTGACGTGAACGCCAAGGCCTCCAGTTTCCAAGGCCAGCAAGGATATCTGGCCACGATCCCGAACGACACGGTCAACACGTTCATCTCGACGAAGATTGCCAACGCCAACAACATCTGGTTCGGTGCACGGGCCTACGAGGCGGCCGCCACCGACGGTTCGCAGGCCAACGCCGTCGTCGGTGGAACCACGTACGCCCGCGTGTGGCGCTGGGCCGTCGGCGCGAACGAGAGTCCCATCCAGGGCAACGTCATCAGCGAGTGCCCCAACGCGGCCGGCGTCTGCACCTTCGCGAACGCGGCCAGCTTCTACAGCAGCTGGGCGGGCGGGGAGCCCAACAACTACAACGTGAACGGCACCGTTGCGTACGCCGGCGAGTACGTCGCGGTGACCAACTGGGGCGGCACGCTGGGCAAGTGGAACGACCTGCCGCCCGGTAACACAGGCACCAGCGGTTACGTGGTCGAGTACGGCGGTCGCCCGAACGCGGACCCGACGCTCGGCACCGGCTTTGCGGGCGTCGTCACCGCATCAGCCGACACGGCGGTCGCGAACGCACCCGCCGTGCCGGACGCCCCGGTGATCGGTGGCACTGCGGGTAACACGTCCGTCGCGCTGACCTGGAACCCGCCTTTCAATGGTGGCGCCGCCATCTCCGGCTACGAGGTCTCCCTCAACGGTGGTGGGTGGACGGCGCAAGCAACGAGTTCGAGCTCTGCTGTCGTCAACGGCAACGTGGTGATCACCGTTGCAGCGACCGTTGGTGGACTGACGAACGGGACGTCGTACGGCGTCCGCATTCGAGCACTCAACAGCGCCGGCA
>JAVEEB010000449.1 GCA_030840665.1 Frankiaceae bacterium
GATGACCGGGTAGATGAGCAACGAGGTCGCGCCGCCACCTGAAGCGGGAGCTGCACTAACGGCTAGAACGGTCGAGAACACGCGGGGCCTTCCTGGAACCTGACAAAGCTTGTGACGGGCCGCAGTCTAGGAGAGTGCGTCCGCGAGAACCAAACGCGCGGGCCTCTGCCGAAGTGCCCGTCAGCCCGCGGCGTCCTCGCCGGCGTCGAACAGGGAGGCCTCGACCGCCCGCGCCGCCGGTGGCGGCGTGAGGCCCAGGTGCCGCCAGGCGGCCGGCGTGGCGACGCGGCCGCGGGGCGTTCGCATGAGGAATCCGGCGCGGACCAGGAACGGCTCGGCGACCTCCTCGACAGTCTCGCGCTCCTCGGCCACGGCAACGGCCAACGTCGACAAGCCGACGGGACCACCGCCGAAACGGCGCAGCAGCGCATCGAGCACCGCCCTGTCGAGCCGGTCCAAGCCGATCTCGTCCACCTCGTACAGCTCGAGCGCCCGCGCGGCCGTCTCGGCGTCGACGACGCCACTCCCCCGCACCTCGGCGAAGTCCCGGACCCGTCGCAGGAGCCGGTTGGCGATGCGGGGCGTGCCCCGGGAACGCCCGGCGATCTCCGCCAGCCCGGCGGGCACGGCGCGGCAGCCGAGCAGCTGCGCGGACCGCGTGACGACCTGTTCCAACTCGAACGGCTCGTAGAAGTCCAGATGCGCGACGTACCCGAAGCGGTCGCGCAGCGGCCCCGGCAGCAGGCCGGTGCGGGTCGTGGCGCCGACCAGGGTGAAGGGCGCAATGTCCAACGGGATCGCGGTCGCCCCCGGGCCCTTGCCGACCACGACGTCGACGCGGAAGTCCTCCATGGCGACGTACAGGAGTTCTTCCGCGGGCCGGGCCATCCGGTGGATCTCATCGATGAAGACGACATCGCCCGGCCCGAGGCTCGTGAGAAGAGCCACGAGGTCACCGGCACGTTCGATGGCGGGGCCGCTCGAGATGCGGATCGGCGCGCCCAGCTCCGCGGCGATGATCATGGCCATGGTCGTCTTGCCGAGCCCCGGCGGACCCGAGAGCAGGACGTGGTCCGGCGGCCGTTGCCGCTGGCGGGCCGCGTCGAGCATCAGCGACAGCTGCTCGCGCACCCGTTGCTGCCCGACGAACTCGTCGAGGCTCCGCGGCCGCAGCGCGTTGTCCAGTTGCCGGTCGTCCACGTCCGCGTACGGCGACGTCGGGCCGACCGGCTCGTCGTCGTTCATGCGCCCGCCAAGCTGCTCAACGCCCGGCGCAGGGCGCTCGACGCGTCGATCACGTCCTCGCCGGCCGCTCCGGTCGCGGCCTCACGGGTGGACTCCGCGACGACCCGCGCCACGGCGTCCTCGGCCTCGCGCGGTGAGTATCCGAGGCTGACCAGCGCGTTGCGAACGTGGTCCTGCCACGCCGGCCCGCCCTGGGCGCGCGTGGGTGGGCGCGCCTCGGGGACGCCGGCGATGTGCGGCAGGACGCCCACCCGCTCGGCGAGTTCGAGCACGAGCCGCTGGGCGCCCTTCTTCCCGACGCCCGAGACCCGCATGAGCGCGGCGAGGTCTTCGGTGATGATCGCGTGGCGCAACTCACCCGGGGAGAGCGTCGACAGCACCGCCTGAGCGAGCTTCGGCCCGACCCCCGTCGCCGTCTGCAACAGCTCGAACGTGGTCCGCTCCGCCTCGTCCGCAAACCCGAAAAGAGTCAAAGAGTCTTCTCGTACGACGAGAGACGTCGACAGCCGTGCCTGCTCGCCGACCCGGAGCCGGGTGAGCGTCGGGGCGGTGCAGAGAACCGCGATGCCGAAGCCGCCGACCTCGATGATCGCGACCTCGGCGGTGAGGGCGGTCACGACACCACTGACGCTGGCGATCATCGCCGCACCCCGGCAGCCGCGGCGCTCGGGGCGACCGTCAGCCGGGCGGCGGCTGCCCGCGCCGCGGCCGCCCTGGCGATCTGGTCGTCGACCAGTTGGCGCGCGTTGGCGAGCCGGGCCTGTGCCCCGCCGCGCCACAGGTGGCAGATCGCGAGGGCGAGTGCGTCGGCCGCGTCCGCCGGCTTCGGTGCGACGGTCAGTCGCAGCAAGCGCATCACCATGGCCGTGACCTGTGCCTTGTCGGCGTTGCCGAAGCCGGTGACGGCGGCCTTCACCTCGCTCGGCGTATGCGTGGCGACGGGAATTCCGCGCCGGCCGGCGACCAGGATCGCGACCGCCGCCGCCTGGGCGGTGCCCATCACGGTGCGGACGTTGTGCTGCATGAACATCCGCTCGACCGCGACCGCATCCGGGGACGTGCGCTCGACCCACTCCTCGATGCCGCGCTCGAGAGCGGTCAAGCGGAGGGCGATGTCGTCCGTGGCCGGTGTGCGCACGACGTCGACGGCGACCAGAGTCAGTGGTGCCCCGAGGCCGCCGTCGACCACACCCACGCCGCAGCGGGTGAGGCCGGGGTCGATGGCAAGGACACGCACGCGCACTCCGATCGTCCGAACAGGTGTTCGGGTGGCACGTTACCGGGGCCCGCCGTCGGACCGACGGACCTCGGCGATCGGCGCGCCGAAACGCGGGTGATCCGTGCCCACCTGTGCAGCCACAGGCCTAGAGGGACTCGAGCAGCTCGTCGCTGACGTCGAAGTTCGCCCACACGTTCTGGACGTCGTCGGAGTCCTCCAACGTGTCCACCAGCTTGAGCACCTTGCGGCCATTGTCGTCGTCGAGCTCCACGGTCATGCTCGCCCGGAACTCGATGTCGGCCGACTCCACCGCGATGCCCGCG
>JAVEEB010000028.1 GCA_030840665.1 Frankiaceae bacterium
TCGAGATCGACTCCTCGATCGTGCTCGGGCCCGATGAGCAGATCGAGGTCTTCCGCATCGTGCAGGAGGGGCTTGCGAACGTCCGCAAGCATGCGAACGCCCACTGGGCCGAGGTGACGATCGGGCGGCGGAACGGTGTCCGCTTCGTCCGGGTGCGCGACGACGGCGACGGCTTCGACACCGGCGAGAGCACGCCGGGCCACGGGTTGCGCAACATGCGCTCGCGCGTGGACGCGATCGCCGGGTCGTTCCGGCTCACGAGCCAGACCGGGATGGGCACTGCGCTCGAGGTCACGCTGCGCGGCTCCTGAGGCCCTGTTGGTCTTGACCTGTTCTTGAGGTAGCGGGCCAAAAGCCAACCTCGCATGAAACTGGTATTGACCAAAGCCTGATTGTTCGTTACTGTCGCGCCTCGCCGTCGGCGGTTCTAGGTGCCGCGGTCAACAATCAAGGGGGGAGTACACCGTGAGAGAGCTCTCAGCTCGCTCTCGCGCGATGCTTGGACGTTCCAGGCTGGCAGCTGCATGCCTGGCAGGTCTCATCGCGCTTCTGCTCGCGCTCGTCGTTCAAGGCGCGAGCGCCATGACCGGGGCTGCGCTGGCCTCGTCCGTCCCGCTGCGGATCAACGCCGGCGGGCCTGCCTACACCGATCCGTCCGGGAACGCCTGGGCGGCCGACAAGCCGTACGCCGCCGGCTCCTGGGGCTACGAGACGAGCTACGGCACCACCTCGACGACGCATGCGATCGCGAATACGACGACGCCGACCCTGTACCAGTCGGCCAACACGTTCAACGCGAACGCGGGCTACAAGATCGACATCGCGAACGGCACCTACAGCGTGACCCTGAAGTTCCTGGAGGACTGGGCCAACGCCGCCGGGCAGCGCAAGTTCGACGTGACGATCGAGGGGACGAAGGTGCTGACCGCCTTCGACATCTTCGCGAGCTGCGGCGCCTACACGGCCTGCGATCGCGCCTTCACGACGACCGTCTCGGACGGGCAGCTGAACATCCAGCTGAACATGAACGGGGGCGCCAACTACGGCACCGTCTCGGCGATCCAGGTCACCGGGTCGGGCGGCGGTGGCGACACGACGCCTCCGTCGGCCCCGACGGGCCTGACCTCGCCGAGCCACACGAGCTCGAGCGTGGCGCTGTCCTGGAGCGCCTCGACCGACAACGTCGGCGTGACCGGCTACCAGGTGTTCCGCAACGGCACCCAGGTCGGGACGGCGGGCGGGACGAGCTACACCGACTCCGGCCTCGCCGCCTCGACGGCGTACAGCTACACCGTCAAGGCCGTCGACGCGGCCGGCAACGTCTCCGGGGCGAGCAGCTCGATCAGCGTGACGACCGCCGCCGGGACGAGCACGAACATCGCCCTCGGCAAGCCGGCGACCGCCTCCTCGACGGAGAACTCGACCTTCCCGGCCTCCAACGCCGTGGACGGCAACGCGACGACGCGCTGGTCGTCCGCCTTCAGCGACCCGCAGTGGCTGCAGGTCGACCTCGGCCAGTCGTATGCGATCAGCCACGTGACGCTCACGTGGGAGGCCGCGTACGGCAAGGCGTACCAGCTCCAGACATCGCCGGACGGGACGAATTGGACATCCATCTACTCCACGACAACGGGTGACGGCGGCACCGACGACCTCGCGGTCACCGGCACCGGCCGCTACATCCGCGTGTACGGCACGACCCGGGGCACCGCCTACGGCTACTCGCTGTACGAGCTCGTCGTCAACGGGACGGCGCAGACGGGCGGCGACACGACTCCGCCGTCGGCGCCGGGGAGCCTCACCTCGCCGAGCCACACCTCGAGCTCGGTCGCGCTGAGCTGGAACGCCTCCACCGACAACGTCGGCGTCACGGGCTACCGCGTCTATCGCAACGGGAGCCAGGTCGGCACGCCGAGCGGGACGAGCTACACCGACACCGGGCTCGCCGCCTCGACGGCGTACAGCTACACGGTGAAGGCGGTCGACGCCGCGGGGAACCTCTCCGCGGCGAGCAACACGCTCAGCGTCACGACGAGCGCAAGCTCGGGAGGCGGCGGCTATCCGCTGTTCGCGCCCTACGTGGACATCACCCTCGGGCACCCGCTCCTCCAGGACGTCATGAGCGCGACCGGGCAGAAGGACTTCAAGCTCGCGTTCGTCCTCGGCTCCTCGGCCGGATGCGATCCGAAGTGGGGCGCGCAGATCGCGCTCAACGACCCGTCGATCGTCAGCCAGATCAACGCGGTCAAGTCCGCGGGCGGAAGGATCATCGTCTCCTTCGGCGGTGCCGCCGGCCCGTACCTCGAGACGTCCTGCTCGACGCAGGCCTCGCTGGTGACGGCCTACGAGAAGGTGATCGACACGCTCGGGATCCACGACCTCGATCTCGACATCGAGGCGTCGATCAACGTGGACATGGTCAACAAGGCGCTCGCCCAGGTGCAGCGGGAGCGGCCCGGCACGACGGTCAGCTACACGCTGATGGTGCAGGCCTCGAACTACGGCCTCACACCGGCGCTCGGCGTCGACGTCCTCAACAACGCCGTCGCGAACGGGGTCAACGTGGCGATCGTCAACCCGATGGTGATGGACTTCGGCCAGACGCAGGCCGACTGGGGCGACGACGTGATCATGGCGCTCCAGAGCACCTACAACCAGATGACCCAGATCTGGCCGGGCATCTCCGCCGCGGCGCGGTACAAGATGCTCGGGGCGACGCCGATGATCGGCAAGAACGACACGGGCCCCGTCTTCAGCCTCGCCGACGGGACGAAGCTCGTGAACTGGGCCAACGCGAACCACATCGGCTACCTCGGCTTCTGGTCGATCGCCCGCGACAACGGCGGCTGCTCGGGCACCGTGTCGCCGACCTGCTCGGGGATCGCCCAGTCGACCTACCAGTTCACCTCCATCTTCAGGGGGTTCACGGGCTGACCGGCAGCAGATAGCACCGGTCGGTACCGG
>JAVEEB010000093.1 GCA_030840665.1 Frankiaceae bacterium
CCGAGATCGAACAGGTCGCCACGCACGTGGGCATCATGAGCGCCGGCCGCTTGCTGCGGCAGGGGCGGCTCGAGGACGTCCTCGGCGGCGCCTCGACCTCCTTGCGCGTGTCGACGCCGGACGCGACGCTCGCTATCACGGTCCTCGAGCGGCTCGGCCTGACGGCGAAGGCGACGCACGCGGATCTTGTGACGGCGACGAGCGGCGACCTGGCGCCCGAAGTCGTCAACGCCGAGCTCGTCGGAGCCGGCGTTCGAGTGCGTGGCTTCGCGGTCGAACGGCCAGCCCTGGACGATCTTTTCGTCCAGTTGACGGGTGAGGGCTTCAATGTCGTCCGCTGACTCCGTGGCCCTGCCGCCCGCGCATCCGACCGTGATGGCCGCGTCGCCCGGTCCCGACGCACCCGGTGCGGTTGCGCGCTATCCCGGCACGCTGCGCCGGCAGCTCGCTGCAGAGTTGCGCCTCGTGTTCCGGCGCCGCCGCAACCTGTTCATGTTGCTGGTCCTGGCCGGTGTTCCCGTGCTGATCGGTGTCGCCGTGCGCGCGTCCGCCCCGCGGCCCGGCGACGGGCCGCCGCTCATCGGGCAACTCACCGGCAACGGTCTTTTCCTTGCCTTCGCCGCCCTCACCGCGTGCCTGCCGGTGTTCCTCCCCCTTGCCGTGGCCGTGGTCGGCGGCGATGCCGTCGCCGGCGAGGCCAACACCGGCACGCTGCGTTACCTGTTGACGCTGCCGGTGTCCCGCACCCGCATCCTCGCGATCAAGTCGTTCGGCGTCGTGTCGTACCTGGCGGCGGCCGTGGTACTCATCGCGGTGGTCGGGGTGACGTTGGGCGTGGCGCTCTTCGGCGCGCACGGGATGACTCTGCTGTCGGGGGACACGGTCTCGCTCGCCAACGGCGCGGTGCGAGCGGTCGGGGTGGCGGGGTTCGTCCTCGTCGATTTGGTCGGTCTGGCAGCGCTCGCGATGTTCTTCTCCACGCTCACTGAGGTGCCCATCGGAGCGATGGCGGCGACGGTCGGTCTCGCCATCGCGTTCGCCGTCCTTGACGCAATCCCGCAGCTCGGCGGAATGCGCACCCTGCTGCTGACACATCACTGGTTCGACTTCGGTGAGCTGCTGCGCCGAAACGTTGACCTGCGGACACTCGTAGGGGCATTGGGTATGCCGGTGGCGTACACGGCCATCTTCGGTGCCGCCGCCTGGGCGAGACTCACATCGGCCGACGTCACGTCGTAGGCACGCGGACAGGCGTGGGCAGGTGCGGGATTTCAACCCGCGGAAAAAAGTAATGCCTGTTGAGGTTTAGAGCACTCAAGCAGATGTCAAGCCCGCGAGGCCGTTTCAATTTGACGATGATCAACGTGACTGCCACTGTGGCGCCAGGTCAGTCCGATTCATTGCACTTGGACCGATTTCTCCAGATTGTCTACTTCTGCCGGCTTGGCACGCCTGTACAGCACGCGCTTGGGTTCCTGCCTGGAGGTGGCTCCCTTGGTCGCTACAGGCATCACGTCTGGTGAGTCTGTGCCGCGATGCACGCCCATTGGTGAAGACAATCAGGAGGAACTGTGCGTTCCAGAACTTTCGCAATCGCGTCCATCGCATCCGTTGCCCTGCTGCCCTTCGTGGTAGCAACAGCGGGTATCGCCTCCGCCGACAGCGGGCCCGCCGCGATCGTGACCACACAGCTGGCCCCTGTGAATCTCGGAACGGCCGACACGTTCGCGATTCTTTCCAAGTCCGGCATCACCGATGTGTATGCCTCTGCGATCAATGGTGACGTCGGAGCAAGTCCGATCACCGGCGCAGCGATCGGCCTGGTCTGTCCCGAGGTGATGACCGGCACCGTGTACACGGTCAACGCCGCTGGGCCGGCATGTCGCGTCAGCGACGCCACGCTGCTGACGCTGGCTGTCAGCGATATGCAGAACGCGTACAACGACGCCGCGGGACGAACGTTCCCCGACTTCGTAGCGCTGGGAGCCGGCGAGATCGGCGGCCTCACATTGGCTCCCGGGCTGTACAAGTGGAACACGGGCGTGTCCATCTCAACGGATGTCACGTTGACCGGTGGACCCAACGACGTCTGGATTTTTCAGATCGCCGGGACTTTGAATGAAGCGTCCGCAAAGAACGTGACGCTCGCCGGTGGCGCCCAGGCAAAGAACGTGTTCTGGCAGACCGCCGGAGCAGTTGCGATCGGCACGACCGCGCACTTCGAAGGCACGATCCTGTCCCACACGATGATCGCAATGAAGACGGGCGCGTCCATCAACGGACGCCTGCTCGCGCACACGGCGGTCACGTTGCAGAAGAACACGGTCACCCGCCCGACTTCATAGTCAGGAGTGCTACGGGGTCGCGACGCCGAACCGTCGTCGCGACCCCGCGGTCGCTAGTGCGCGCACGTCACGCCGTGGCACTGCGCCGGCTCGCCGTTTCCGCTTCCGACGTTGCCCCCGCCATCGATGCTGCCGGTGCTCGGGTCGACGTAAAGGCCCCAGCCCCCGTTGCGCTTTGCGACGTTGCTCATGACGTTGGCCGGGGCGGCGCCGCTGTCGAGGTGCAGGCCGTCGCCCGAGTTGCCGCTGAACACGTTGCCCGCAATCGCGTAGGGCTCCGCAGCACAGCCGCAGCCAGAATCGTTGGCGTAGATGCCGGTGCCGTTGTTCGAGAACCTGTTGTTCGAGATGGAACCACCCGTACCCAACCCGATGACGCTGTACATCGCAATCCCCGTCACGTTTCTCGTGAACGTGGACCCGGTCACGACCGTCCCGGCAAAGCCCGGGTAGAAGGCCTCGAACGTGACCGCCACGCCGTCGTTGTCGAACGTGCTGTCGCTGATCTGCGAGGTGTCGCACTGGAAGAGATAGATCCCCGCGCTGTTGTTTCGGGCGACGCTGTTGTCCATGTTGAGGATTCCCTGGAGGCACGACGCGATCGAGCCATTCCGCTCGAACGTCGAGTCCCGCACCGTCACTTGGCTGAGGGGTGTTTCTAGCGAGGCGCCGTTGTCCCTGAAGGCCGAGTGCGTGATGTCGATGATGGCGTCGGTGGAACTGACGGCGGTCTGGTTGCGTTCGAAGGTGTCATCCCGAAGCCGCAACCCGCGCATGAAGTTCGCTGATACGGCAATCCCGTTGCCTCGGAACGTGACCCGGTCGATGTCCGCGGCTTGCGATTCATAGTTGTTGACCAATGCGGTGGCGAAACCCGAGAGAACTCCGTTCGAAACGCGGCTGCTATCGCCAACGGTGATGCCGCCGGCACTGGGACTGCCGGCACTGATCGTGTGATGGTTCAGGTCGAAGGTGACACCTCGACCGACGGTGATGCCGGGGCCCGCGCACACGAGGTCGTTCGTCAGCCGGGTGTTGTGCGTCAGGACGTCGCCGCATTTGGGGCCGGACCCTGCCGCATACGCGGGCCCGGCGGCGGCGCCGGCGACGATGAGCGTGCAGACAGCGACGACGGACGTGACAGAACGCACGTGGACCCCTTCGAGTTGTTCGACAGCGAGCGTCCGGCACCAGGGTCAGCGGCGCACAGAATCCAGGCATCCATATACAGCACGGATCCGCCCTTACGTCCGAATTTGGCGCACGGACTCGCCGAGTTCCGCCTTCGTATCCAGCCGGTAAGGGTCACGAAGTGACTAGGCGAAGATGACCCGTCGTGCGCCAGAAATGTCCCGTTTGAGGTATTCCTGCCGTGTCTACAAGCGCCTACTGTTGCCCCCGGCGACGGGGGATTTGCGCCGATAAGGCGGCGCCGCAGTCCGTGGTGTCAGCCAGCACGAGGACGAGCCATCGAGATGCCGCGGATTCCGCGCAAGGGGCACACGCATGAGCGAGCACACGCGACGACTGCCCGGTGCCCCCGCTGCCACTGACGACCAGCGCAGGAGTCGCGGATCGGTCGGTCGCCCGCTGCTCGTGCTTGCGCTCGTCGCAGCTTCGACCGTCGCCCTCACCGCGTCCTTCGCCGGCGCCGCCGTGTCGGGCCCCACCGACCTCGGCACGTTCGGCGGCTCGCAGAGTCAGGCGCTCGGCATCAGCGGCTCCGCGGTGTACGGCGTCGCCACGCTGGCCAACGGCATCCAGCATGGCTTCGTTGAGGACCTGAGCGACAGCCCGCCGATGATGCGCGACCTCGGTCCCTTCTTCCCGGAGGGCGTCAGCGGCCATGTCGTCGTCGGGGAGTCGACAGCAGCCGGCGACCCTGCGCACGCGTTCGCGTACGACTGGACCCTCGCTTCGCCGAGGCCGACCAGCACTGCGACGCCAAGCCCAACCTCGACCGCCAGCCCGTCGGCGGCGCCATCCGGGCCGCCCACCTCGCCACCGACCTCATCGCCCAGCTCATCGCCCAGCGGCCCCGGTCCGCAACCGTCGCCGACGGGTCCCGGTACAGGCACCGGCAGCCCCTCCATCCCGCCCGGACCGCCGGCTCCGGAGCCGCCCAACGCCGGCATGGTCGACCTCGGCACATTGGGCGGGACCAGCAGTGCGGCCGCGGCGATCAGCGGCACAACCGCGGTCGGGACGTCGAGCGTCGCCGGAGACACGGCAACGCATGCTGTCGCCTGGGACCTCAGCATTCAGCCTGCGGCTATCCGCGATCTCGGCACGTTGGGCGGCGCGTCCAGCACGGCGATCGGCGTGAGCGGCGGCGTCGTCATCGGTACGTCGTGGATCATCGGCAACACCGAGCAACATGCCTTCGCGTACGACCTGACTGCGGCGTCGCCGTCGATGCTCGACCTCGGCACGCTCGGCGGCATCTTGAGCTCACCGACGGGGGTCAGCGGATCCCGGGTCGTGGGCTATTCGACCAACGGGGCAAGCATTCCTCATGCCTTCGTGTACGACATCAGCGCGGCCTCGCCCGCAATGGTCGACCTGGGCAGCTCGCCTGGTGACCCCAGCGCTGCGATCGCCGTCAGCGGCACCGTCGCCACGGGGTACCAGAACGACGCCGGCGGCACCCAGCACGCCGTAGCGTGGGACCTGGGCGTGACCCCACCGACGCTGCGGGACCTCGGGTCGGTCGGTGCGGGCGACAGCACCGGCAGGGCGGTATCCGGATCGATTGTCGTCGGCAACTCGGCCGGCCAGGCATTCGCCTATGACCTCGCTGCGGTGTCGCCGGCAATGGTCGACCTCGGCACGCTCGGCGGCGCGAACAGCTTCGCCACTGGTGTCAGCAGCTCGATCGTCGTGGGCCGGGCCGACCTCAGCTCCGGCGCACAACATGCGGTCGTCTGGGACCTTTCCGCGCAACCACTCGCCGATGCCAACGCGGACGGAGTGGCCGACGCCCTGCAACCCGCGGGCACGGCCGCCGGTGCCTTCGTCGACGGCTCGCTGTCACCCAACACCGTGGGCTCAATCGTCAACACCGGTGGAATTCTCGTCACCGTCGCGGATGCGGTCAGCGCGAGCGATGGCGTACAAATCTCAGTGGGTACGGGATCTGGAAGCGCGACCTTCGCGGTGTGCGGCGGGTTCAACCTGAGCATCAGCGCCGGCAGCACGGTCGTGATCACGTGCGGCAGCGTGCGGGTCAACACGCTCAGCGGCTCCGCGTCCGTCCTGCTGGGCAACGGCACCACGGTCACCATCGCCGCCGGGGCTGTCGGCAAGGTGTCCAGCAACGCCGGCACGTTCTCGGTCAGCAACCTCGGCACGACGCCGGGTGTCACGGTGACGACGAATGGCGTCGTGTTGCCCGTACCACCGGGCACGGCGACGGCGGTCGACCAGACTCCGCCGGCGATCGTCGTCGCCGGAGCAACGAGCTACACGGTCGATCAGACGGTCACGCTGACATGCTCGGCATCGGATGCGTCAGGTATCAAGGCGACCAACTGCCCGCGGCTGGTCAGCGCGCCCGCACAGTCGTTCCCGCTCGGGGCGACGACCGTCACCGCGACCGCGACCGACAACGCCGGAAACTCGGCGACGAGGGCTGTGACGTTCACTGTCCGCGTCACTCCGGTAAGCCTGTGCCAGCTGACGAAGCAGATGTTGCAGTCGTCCAGCCGCTACCTGTCACTGAAGCCGGCGCAGCGCCCGGCCGCCGACGCCCGGGCGATCCTGGCCTGCCAACCGGTGCTGGCCATCTCACCCACGACGCCCGCGAAGTCGAAGGCTGCTCTCGTCTCGGCGTACAAGGTCGCCGTCCGTGCCCTTCTCGGCGACTGGCTGACGCCGGCGCAGATCCAAAAACTGACGACGTACGCCGACGCGCTCTGACGGCGAAGGCGGGCGGCGACAAGCGAACGCTAGCTCGCTGCCTTCCCTGCGCTGTCAATGCCGGCATGAGCTGTCAGTGGCGCACTCCCACCCATGCCGGTTGTGACATAGACCGAGTAGGCGGCGCTAGGCCCGGCCGACTTCGCGAAAAAGCCAGGAAGGCGGCAGGGCCACGGGACGGTGAGCGTTGTCCGCGGCCGTTGCAGTTGGCTACCCGTGAGCGTGAAGAACTGCGTGTCGTCGGCAACGCCAGCAGCCTGGGCGGCGAACGTCACACTGATCTCCGCGATCTTCGCGGCGCCGATGTCGAAGGCAATCGTCACGTTGTGATCGGCCGCGGTGCCGGCGCCGCAACCCTTGTCGATGGAGTGTGCGGTGGGCTGCCCGACCTGTGGCCATTGAGCGAGGGCCGGCACGTCGATCTGCTTCGTGACGGAGACGCCGCCTCTGTTGCTGGCCGTGATCTGGTACGAGCCACCACTGACGAAGGGCGCGGACAAATCGGCGTGACTGGAATCGTCACCCGAAGCTTGGGCCCGTTGGTCGTAGTGGGGACCCGTCACGTGCACGTCTGTCGCCCACGGCGTCGGGACATTCACCAGCAAGTCGTACGACGTGCTAGTGCCGACGAGCTGAAGGCCGTAGGCGCCGATGGTCGGCGCCTGTCCCGTCCATGGGGTCGGGCAGCGCCCTTGGAGGGGCAGCCCCCCGACGAAGGTGATGAAGTCGGGCGTTGTGCAGATGTCGTAGGTGTGCCAGCCGCCCGTTGCGGAGCGTTCGAACGCGACGCGAGAACCGCCGTCTTGCAGCCCGACCCCGACGCGGAGTGGCGCCCCAGCGGCAGGCTGGAATCCAGTCCACGCGTAGTAGTTGCGCGAATTGGAGTCGTAGGCAAGGTACAAGGATCCGGGCGTCGT
>JAVEEB010000204.1 GCA_030840665.1 Frankiaceae bacterium
GTGCATGGCGCGTTCTTCGGCACTGAAGCCGCCGCCATCGGTGCCCGCTGACCTGGCGATCATGTCGGACTCCTCGTCCTCGCCCTCGCTGCCGTCGAGGTCGACGATGCGACCTGCTCGTTCGTCGCGATCGGCGGGGTTCGGGTCGTCGCTGTCGGGTTCGCTGCTCGCCGGCTCGTCCAGTTGTGCGTAGACGTCGGGCTCTTCATGCGAGAGGCGCACGTCGAGCGGTTCGCCGAGGGACTCCTCGAGAGCCGTCGTGCCCCACTGGTTCACCGCCTGCGGCCGATCACCAGGGACGACCATCTCGTCCTGCGTGTCCCCGGTGATCTGCTTGCCGGGGAGGGCATTGTCGGTCGAGGGAAGGCCTGCTTCCTCGTAGGGGTCCGCCGGTTCACCGTTCCGCTCCATGCTGGCTCCGTTCCCTGAGGCTTCCGACGGTGACTCGAGCGCGACCGTTGGCTTCGACTGCAGCTACGACGGTGAGGAGCTCGAGTCGTCGGCGCCCGCGTAGGCGGGGTAGGGCGAGACGCCGCTCGGGCTGCCGTTGTCCTTGATGCCGATCTTGTCGGTCACCGTTGACTTCGCGGATTCGTAGACCTCGGTCGCCTTCGACTGCACGACGCCGGCCTTCTCCTGGATGAGCGGGTTGTCCCAGGCGGCCTGCCACTTGGCCCGGATCTGCTCGTAGCGCTCGCGGCCCGCCTTGGTGCCCAGCACGTAGCCAGTGGCCAGACCGACGAGCAGGGTCATCTTGCGCATGTTGTCCTCCTTGATCGCGTGCTCCGATGCCAGAGCCCTACCCGATGACGGCGCTGGTAGTCGCCCCGAATTTGTATGAACCATGCTCTTCGCATCCGGAGGTCCGGTCCACCGACGCGGGCTGGTGTTGTAAGGTGATCGACGCAGCTCCCAGGCGTGCCTGGTGGCTCGTGATCCCGCGTAGCTCAATTGGCAGAGCAGCCGGCTGTTAACCGGCAGGTTTCTGGTTCGAGTCCAGACGCGGGAGCTCAGAGGGTCGCGGGGACCGTCGGCTGTTGCCGGCGGCCTTCGACGGGAGCACGGGGCGGTAGCTCAGTTGGTCAGAGCAGGGGACTCATAATCCCTTGGCCGTCGGTTCGAGCCCGACCCGCCCCACTCAGGCCTGGATAGAGCAGGGGACTACCCGGGCGACTCAAGCACAGCGCTCAGGCGGACCGCTCATCCGTATCGTCGTCGTCCGGGTACACGTCGAGCCACAAGTCTCCTGGAAGCTGCACCAACCGTTTCAGTGTCTCCCGGTCCAACTCGACCGCGTGCTCGGTTGCGTGCGACCCGACGTAGCAGAACCAGTTGGCTGAATATCCGTCGCGGATCAGTTGCCAGAGGGCGGGGCCGACAGGTTCTAGAGCGTCGAGAACGACGTTCAGCGCGGTCGCGAGTTCGAGTCCATCTTGCGGGTCACGGTCGCTGCTCAGGTGCCAGCTCGAATGCTCGCGCGGTGACGAAGTGCGGCTCCCTACCGGGCCCCCGGCCTCGTAGCCGCTTGTTGGTGAGACGCCCAGGCGGGTGCTCACGTCGGCCGCCGAACCTCCGTGGTCGCTTGTCAGACGAAAAGTCACCTGAGTTCTCATGTGGATCACTGTCGCAGCATCCGGGCGCGGCTGACGTCATCGCCCTGATGGCGTCCCACGGCGTGCTGGCCACAGCGCAGGGGAGGCCGCTGGCAGCGTGCCGGGCAAATTCGAGTCCGACCCGCCCCACCACTTTCCCCGGTCGAGAATTTGCACGGCCCCGCGATTCGCTGTCGGCCGTGGCACAGCTTCGTCAGCCGACCACTCGCAGCCCAACGTGATCATTCCGACGCGATGGGTAAGGGTGTCCATATGTCGCAGTCACACACCAGCCCGTTTGATGCATCCGATCCCAACCTGCCCGTCATCCTGCTGTCGCATCGCGCGCCGGTGACGTTCGGCACGAACGAGGCGGGGGAGCGCACCATCAACCGCGGCGCCGGCGGCATCGTCACGGCGCTCACCGGTTTGACGGAACAGTTCGCCGAGACGGTGTGGGTCTGCGCGGCAGACAGCGACGAGGACCGCGTGGTCGTCGAGGAACACGACGGCGAGTCGTTCGATGTCGCCGGCCCGCACGGGGAACAGCAGCTCCATCTGCGGATGGTGCAGATCGATGCCGACGTACAAGAGAAGTTCTATGGCGTGATTTCCAACCCGTTGCTCTGGTTCATCCAGCACGGGCTCTACGGGCTGGCGACCGCGCCGGATCTGACGCAGCGGGACCACGACGCTTTCGTCACCGGCTACATCGCGGCGAATGCCGAGTTCGGGGACGCGGTCGCGAGCGAGGTCGAAAAGCGCGGCGGCCGGGCCATCGTGATGCTTCACGACTATCACTTCTACGTCGTCGCGTCGTTCGTGCGCAGTCGTTGCCCCGACGTGGCGATGTCGCTGTTCGTCCACATCCCGTGGCCCGGGCCGGACAACTGGACGGTGCTCCCCCCGAGCATGCGCGACCCGATCTTTGCGGGGCTCCTCGCGAACGACGTCGTGGCCTTCCACACCGATCGCTTTGCCCGCAACTTCCTGCTCTGCGTCCAGGAGCACCTCGGGCTGCAGGTCGACTGGTCGGACATGAGCGTCGTGGTGGACGGCCGCCACGTGCGGGCCCGCAGCTACCCCATCTCCATCGACGTCGAGGCGCTGCGCGCGGTCGCCGCGTCGGACGCGGTGCAAGCGCACGTGGACGTCCTGACGACGCAGTACGGGCTGCCGGAGCGCCAGCTCATCCTTCGGGTCGACCGGACGGATCCGTCCAAGAACATCGTGCGGGGATTTCGGGCGTACGACCGGATGCTCGAGCTGACGCCCGAGTTGAAAGGCAAGGTCGTCTTCCTCGCGATGTTGCAGCCGAGCCGGCAAGACGTGAGCGAGTACGCCGACTATCTCCAGCAGATCGGTGGTGTCGTCGCGGAGGTGAACGCCCGCCACGGTGGCGACGGCTGGCAGCCGATCGACTTGCGACTCGACAACGACTTCGAATTCGCGGTCGGGGCGTATCGGGTCTGTGACGTGCTGCTCGTGAACGCCCTGGCCGACGGCATGAACTTGGTGTCTAAAGAGGCCGTCGTGGTCAATGAGCGCGACATGGTGTTGGCGTTGTCGGAGAACACCGGCGCTTTCGCGGAGCTCGGCGAGCACGCCGTGACCGTCTACCCCTTTGACATCGAACAACAGGCGCACGCACTTGCGGAGGCGCTTGCCATGCCGTTGGCCGAACGTCGTGCACACTTACGGGAAGCCGCCGGAGTGGTGGTGATGAACGATGTCCAGCAGTGGCTCTCCGCGCAATTGGAAGACCTCAGGGCATTGCGCGGTCACGGTGTTCCACGCTTCACTCCATAACGAGGTGTGCCAGTGATAACTGTCAGTGTCGTCAGTTTGAAGGGCGGCGTCGGAAAGACGAGCGTCGTGCTCGGTCTCGCCGGCGCGGCACAAGCCGCTGGACTTCGCGTGCTCGTTGTCGACCTGGATCCGCAGGCCAACACCAGCATGATTCTGGAGTCCGACCTATCCGACTTCACGATGAACGACGTGCTTGCCGATGGCGGCCGTGGCGTCATTGCGGACGCCATTCAGGAAAGCGGTTGGGGCGCCGGTGTCGACATCGTCCCGTCGGAGCTCAGTCTGGAGCGACGCAACACGGACACGGGGGAGCGCCTCGAACATCGGCTCGCCCGTGCCATGGAGGGGGTCCGGGGCTACGACCTGGTCCTGTTCGATTCGCCGCCCGCTCTCAACTCCCTCGCCATCAACGGATTGGCGGCGTCGGATCGCGCCCTGGTCGTCACAGAACCGACCGTATTTTCCATTGTGGGAGCACAGAAGGCGCTCGACGCAGTCGACGTCGTACGACGCAATTACAACCCTCGACTGCGACCGGCCGGCATCGTCATAAATAAGGCGCGCCGATCCGCAGAGCACGAGTTCCGCATCGAAGAGATCAGGCAGTCATACGCTGACCTCGTCTGGCTGCCGGCCATCCCTGACCGGTCAGTCACCTTCCAGGCGCAGGGGGCATTCGTGCCTGTTCAACGGTGGAGATCAGCCGCCGCCGAGGAACTCCGTGTCGTGTTCGCGGACTTCCTCGAACGTTTGTTGTCCATGGCCCCGCGACGTCGCTAGTCGAAAGGACGAACCATGCCGTTAAACCCTCCTCCCCGTAGGGCGCTGCGCAAAGCGACAGACGCCGGCGTCAGCCCGGCGGCACCTCGCGCGCGCAAAGCCACGACTGCTACGGCCCGACGTTTGACCTCAGCTGCCGCGGCGGCCGAGGCTGCCGCCGAACCGACCACGGCCGCCGCACGGCCTGCACGCAAGACGGCCGTCCGGAAGGTCGCTGTCAAGAAGGCTGCGGTGAAGAAGGCTGCACCAGCAAAGAAGGCTGCCGCGAAGAAGGCCGCTGCGAAGAAGACGACGACCCGCAAGGTTGCCGCGAAGAAGGCGGCGACGACCCGCAAGGCCACCGCGAGCACGCGCAAGGTTGCGGCCAAGAAGGCGGCGACGACCCGCAAGGTTGCGGCGACGACCCGCAAGGTCGCCGCGAAGAAGGCAGCGACGACCCGCAAGGCCACCGCGAGCACGCGCAAGGTTGCCGCGAAGAAGGCAGCGACGACCCGCAAGGTCGCCGTCAAGAAGGTCGCGGCGAAGAAGGCGACGACCCGCAAGGCGGCGGTCAAGAAGGCGGCAACCCGCAAGGTCGCCGTCAAGCGGACCGCAGCCAAGCGCACGGTCCGCAAAGCTGTCGCGAAGAAGGCAACGACGCGCAAGGCGAGCCCGAGGAAGTCCGCAGCCAGGCGTACGACGCGCGGATAGTTCAGCCAGGTTCACCCGAATGGAGTAGCGGCCGGGCGAATGACAACACCGAAATTACAAAGGTGTTGTTCATTCGCCCGGTTTCGTTTGGAGGCCCCGTGCCGCACCCCGTTCGATCTCTGACCGAGCAGCCACCGACCATTCGAGTCGCCCCTGCGCCGTCGCTGGCCATGGCGCTCCTGGCCACGGGCGTTCCGCTGTCGCTGCTGATGGATCTCGCCGACCCGCTGGGCCCGGACTCGCTGGGCATCATGGCGAACGAGTCCGACGAGCCCCGCCTGCGCGTTGTCGACCTTCGCGACAAGTCGGAGGTGGCCTCATGAGCCCCCGCCGCGTGTAGCTCCAACGCTCTGAACGAACGCCGGAGGCCACAGAAGCCACCGGCTAGCTGTTCATGCTCCGGCCGCTTCTGCCGAATGCTTAGAGCAGGGCTCGTGCGCGCCGCACGGGCGTTGGACGCTCAGTGACGGAGGGGACGCGGTGACGGGCTCGGGCAGGCAGCAGATGGTGGAGCTCGCTCCAGCGCCTGTCTCGCCGTCGCGACGGTGCCCTGCCGTGGTGTTCCAGGGATGAGAATCACCGTCCCAGTCGGTACGCGACCCGAGGCCATCAAGCTGGCGGGCGTCGTCGGCGGATTGCGCGGCGCCGGTCACCTCGTCCGCGTCGTCGCAACTGGTCTGGACGCCGACCCGGCCCTTGCCGACGACGTCTTCGCCGAGCTCGACCTGCGCATCGATACGCGCTGGGACTTGCCGCCCGACGAGGGTGCGCGTGTCGGCACCCTGCTGGCGCGCGCGTTCGACGAGCTGGACGAACGCCGTCCCGACGCGGTGCTCGTGCTGGGTGACACGTACACGGCGCCCCTCGTCGCGATGGCCGCGCGCCGCCACGGAGTGGGCGTCGTACACCTTGAGGCTGGTCTTCGTTCGTTCAACGGCCGCTCGATGGAGGAGATCAACCGCCGGCAGATGGTCGCGCTGGCGACGATCCATCTCGCGCCGACGGAGTTGGCGGCCGCGTTCCTGCGCGACGAGGGCGTCGCCCCAGAACGGATCCGTGTTGTCGGTAGCCCGATCGTCGACACGTTGCAGGCATCCGGCGTGAACCGCGTGCCGATCGCGCGGCGCGCGGGCGTCGCGTTCACGGCACACCGCGACACCAACGTCGACGACCCGGACACGCTCGCCGCACTCGTCTCCATCGTCACTGCGCTCGGGGCCTCCGTGGGCACCGTCACTTTTCCCGTCCACCCGCGGACCCGTATGCGCCTGCAGGACAGCAGGTTGTGGGACGCGCTCGCGGCATCGCCGGACGTACGGCTGCGAGATCCCCTCGGGTACGGCGCGATGCTTCGCCTTCTTGCGGGCAGCCGGCTCGTCGTGACGGACTCAGGCGGCT
>JAVEEB010000246.1 GCA_030840665.1 Frankiaceae bacterium
CCGCTGCCCGTCGGGTCGCCGCACTGCAGCACGTTGAGGGTGCCGGAGGTCATGCGGTGGCAGCGGGTGCCGTCCCAGTACCCCTTGGCCGCCAGGAAGGCCCACGAGTTGACCGTGTGAGGCGTCTTTGCGGCGTCCATGGCGATGTCGATCGTGCCGCAGCTCGTCTTGAGCGTCGCCACGTACTTCGCCTTGGTGTTGACGGTCATCGGCGGTTCGGCCTTGAACGTCTGCGGCGCGGCGGCGGTCGGAACGGTCCCGCCACACGCCACGCCCACGGGTGCGGTGGTGGACGGTGACCCGCTGGCCGCAGCGGTCCCGCTGGTGTCCGTGGGCGACGCGGAGTCGCTCGTGGCCGTCCCCGGGGTGATCGAGTTGTTGTTGGACTTGGCGATGCTGATCCAGACGACCCCGCCGATCAGGAGGGCGATGGCCACCACCGCACCGATGACGCTGCGCACCTTGCGTTGGTGCAGCGATTCGGCTTGGCGTGCCGCACGGCGTTCTTGGCGGCGGCGTTCGGCCAGGCGGGCCTGTTCGCGGGACTGTGCCACGTCTCTTACCTCCGGGAGATCGGGTTGCGTGCAGCAGTGTAGGCGGCGAACCTGAGCGCCTCCGCGCCACACGCCGCAGGCGCACCCGGGCGCAACGGGTAGGCTCGGCGCCGCCGCTTGCTGGATTCGCCCGACGAAAGGACGTCTGTGCTTGTCGACGGGTTCCCGACCGGCGGACTCGCAGCCAATTGCTACGTCCTGGCGCCTGGCCGCGGAGGCGAATGTGTCGTCGTCGACCCCGGCGAGGGCGCCGATCGCGGGCTGGCGGAGCTGCTGGAGCGCCACTCCCTGCGCCCGGTGGCGGTGCTGCTGACGCACGGTCACGCCGACCACACGTTCGCGGTGGCGCCCGTGTGCGGCGCGCATGACATCCCGGCCTACATCCACAGCGACGACCGCATCCTGCTCACCGAGCCGTGGCGCGCCCTCGGGCCCGTCGGCAGGGAGATATACGGCCAGCTGGAGATGACCGAACCCGACGAGGTGCGCGAACTGACCGACGGCACGGTGATCGAGGCCGCCGGCCTGCAACTGCGCGTCACGCACACTCCGGGCCACACCGGCGGCTGCGTGATCTTCGGCGCCGATGGGGCCGAGGGTGCCGTCCTGATGACCGGCGACCTGCTCTTCCGCGACGGCATCGGCCGCACCGACCTGCCCGGCGGCAGCGAGGAGGCGATGCGCAACTCGTTGGCGCGGGTCCTCGCGTTCGACGATGCTGCCATGGTGTTCCCGGGGCACGGTCCGGCCACGACGATCGGTCGCGAACGTGCCCACAACCCGTACCTGCGCGGGCTCGCCGCCAGTCCGACGAAGGGCCTGTAGATGGCGTTCACCGCGTCGAAGGGCACCTTCGACGTCATCCCCGGGCTCGACCGCGACTTCGGGTCCGAGCAGTGGCGCCGCGTCGTCGACCTGCTCACGCAGCCGGCGCGCCTCGCGGCCTATGGCTACATCGAGACGCCGATCTTCGAGGACACCGCGCTGTTCCACCGTGGCGTCGGCGAGTCGACCGACGTGGTGTCCAAAGAGATGTTCACGTTCACCGACCGCGGCGAGCGATCGCTCACGCTGCGCCCCGAGATGACGGCCTCCGTCGTGCGCGCCGTCAATGAGCACTCGCTGCATCGCGGTCAGTTGCCGGTGAAGCTCTGGTACGCCGGGGCGATGTTCCGCGCGGAGCGCCCGCAGGCCGGGCGTTACCGCCAGTTCACGCAGGTCGGTATCGAGGCGCTCGGCGTCGACGACGCCGCCCTCGACGCGGAAGTGATCGCCCTCGGCGTGCGCGCCTTCGCCGCCGTGGGTCTTCCCCACGTGCAGTTGCTGCTCAACTCGATGGGCGACGCGAACTGCCGCCCGGCGTACACGGAGCTTCTTCGTTCCTATCTGCGCGACAACCTGCCGTCGCCGAACGCCGAGACGCTGCGGCGGCTCGAGCTCAACCCGCTGCGCATCCTCGACGACAAGCGCGCCGACATGGCCGACGTCATCGCCGGCGCGCCGATCCTCGCGGACTCACTGTGCGACGAGTGCCGCGCGTACGACGCCGCGGTCCGCGGGCACCTCGACGACCTCGAGATCGCGTACGTCGACGCGCCGCGTCTCGTGCGCGGCCTGGACTACTACCGCCGTACGACGTTCGAGTTCCAGCACGGCCTGCTCGGTGCGCAGAACGCGGTCGGTGGCGGTGGGCGCTACGACGGCCTGTCCGAGTCCATCGGCGGTGACCCGCTGCCCGGCATCGGGTGGGCCTTCGGCGTGGAGCGGATCCTCCTTGCCCTGAAGGCCGAAGCGGTGGCCATCGACGTGGCCCCGCGGTGCGAGGTGTATGTCGTCCCGCTCGGCGCCGCCGCCAAGAAGGCGGCCGTGCGGTACGTCGATGCCCTGCGTGGCCTGGGGATTGCGGCCGACATGGCGTACGGCGACCGGGGCCTCAAGGGCGCGATGAAGGGTGCGGACCGCTCGGGTGCCCGGCTCGCGCTGATCCTCGGCGACCGGGACCTCGCCGCCGGCGAGGCACCATTGAAAAACCTCACGACCGGCGAGCAGTCGCCTGTCAGCCTTGACGATGCGGCGGCGCACATCGCTGCCGCACTGCATGACCTGTCATAACTGCACGACCTTCAGAAGGAGACCGCGTGATCCGCGACCAGCAGGCCGGGCAGCTGCGCGCTGCCGACGCCGGACGCACCGTGACGCTCGCCGGGTGGGTGGCGCGTCGCCGAGACCACGGCGGCGTCGTGTTCATCGACCTGCGCGACGCGAGCGGCATCGTGCAGGTCGTCTTCCGGGAGGGTGACGCGGCCGAGACGGCCAAGTCGCTGCGCGCGGAGTACTGCGTGACGATCACCGGCGACGTCATCGCGCGGCCCGCCGGCAACGCCAACCCCGACCTCCCGACCGGCGAGGTCGAGATCGTTGCGACGATCCTCACGGTGCTGAGCGAGGCCGCCCCGTTGCCGTTCCCGATCGCGGACGCGCCGCAGATCGACGTCAACGTCGACGAGATCACGCGCTGGAAGTATCGCTACCTCGACCTGCGCCGCGAAGGACCTGCGCGCGCCCTTCGTACGCGATCAAAGATCACGTCGACGATCCGCCAGGTCATGGAGTCGCACGACTTCCTCGACATCGAGACGCCGAACCTCACGCGCTCGACGCCCGAGGGCGCGCGCGACTTCCTGGTGCCCGTCCGCCTGCAGCCGGGCAGCTGGTACGCGTTGCCGCAGTCGCCGCAGCTGTTCAAGCAGCTGCTGATGGTGGCCGGCCTCGAGCGGTACTACCAGATCGCCCGCTGCTTCCGCGACGAGGACGCGCGCGCGGACCGGACGCCGGAGTTCACGCAGCTCGACATCGAGATGAGTTTCCTCGACGAGGAGGACATCTACGCGCTGGCAGAAGACGTCGTCGGCGCCCTGTGGCAGAGCATCCTCGGGGTTGACCTGCCGCGGCCGTTCCCGCGCATGACGTACGCCGAGGCGATGCAGCGGTTCGGGTCGGACCGGCCGGACACGCGCTTCGCGATCGAGCTGGTGGAGCTTGCGGACGTGTTCGCGGCCTCGGAGTTCCGCGTCTTCCAGGCCGACTACGTGGGCGCCGTCGTCTATCCGGGCGGCGCGGAGCTGACGCGCAAGGAGCTCGACGGCTGGCAGGAATGGGCGCGCAGCCGCGGCGCGAAGGGCCTGGCGTATCTCCTCGTCGACCCCGACGGGACCACGCGCGGCGGGGTCGCGAAAAACCTGTCCGAGCAGGAGATCGCGGCCGTCCTGGCGCGCAGCGGCGCCTCAGCCGGTGACGCGGTGTTCTTCGCGGCGGGGGAGCAGCGTGCCTCGCGCGAGTTGCTCGGTGCCGCCCGCCAGGAAATCGCCAAGAGGGCGGGCTCGATCCCCGACGGCCTGTGGAACTTCCTGTGGGTCGTCGACTTCCCGATGTTCGAGCGGGCGGGCGACGGTGAGTGGACGAGCGTCCACCACCCGTTCACGGCGCCGACGCCGGAATGGGTCGAGGAGTTCGACAAGGCGCCCGGTGAGGCGCTTTCCCGCGGGTACGACGTGGTCGTCAACGGCGTCGAACTCGGAGGTGGGTCGATCCGTATCCACCGCAGCGACGTTCAGCAGCGGGTGTTCGACACGCTCGGGCTGTCGCGGGCAGAGGCGGAGTCCAAGTTCGGGTTCCTGCTGGAGGCCTTCGCGTACGGGCCGCCCCCGCACGGCGGCATCGCGTTCGGTATCGACCGCCTCGCGGCCATGCTCGTCGGCACGGACTCGATCCGCGAGGTCATGGCCTTCCCGAAGTCGACGTCCGGCGGCGACCCGCTGACGGGTGCGCCCACCCCCATCACCGCGCAGCAACGCAAAGAGGCGCACATCGACTGGACGCCGCCGCCGGCCAAGCCCACGGAGTAACAGGCGGGACGGGAGCTGCCGCGCCACTCGGGCGATCGACCGGATGGCGGAGCGCCGGGCGCTGCGCGTTGGACCGCCCGGTGGCTACGGCGTCCCCCTGGCCTGCCGAAGTACTCACGGTGAGAGGCGACACGCGAGCCACGCGCTGGTTTCTGGCCGTTGGCATCGTGCTGATGGCCAGCTACTACGTGATCCCGGACAAGCCGATCCAAGAGGTCTTCTACGACGTGATCGG
>JAVEEB010000263.1 GCA_030840665.1 Frankiaceae bacterium
CGCGGGATGTCCGCGGCGATGATCGCCCGGGAGAACAGGTAGCCCTGCATGAACCGGCAACCCGAGCTCTCCAGGAACTCCGCCTGGTAACCGTGCTCCACGCCTTCCGCGACCGTGTCGAGTCCCAGCGTCTCGGCCAGCGCGATGATCATGCGCACGAGTTCGCGGTCGATCTCCGAACTCGCGATGCGTTCGACGAACGACCGGTCCATCTTCACCGCGTCGAGCGGCAGGTCGCGCAGGTAGGCGAGGGACGAATAGCCGGTGCCGAAGTCGTCGATCGCGACGCGGATACCCAGCGATCGCAGCTCGTGCATGGTGGCGATGATCGCGTCGGGGTTGGTCATGAGCGCGGTTTCCGTGAGCTCCAGCGTCAGCAGCTCGGGTCTGATGCCGGTGTCGGCGATGACGGCCCGCACCACCTCCAGGAGGTCGGCGCGCGCCAGCGTGATGGCCGAGACGTTCACGTGGACGCCGTACCGGTCCTGGACCTGGTTCCAGGTTCGCACTTGCGCGCAGGCGGCGCGCAGCACGAGGAGGTCGATCGCCGAGATGACGCCCATCTCCTCGGCGAGTGGCAGGAACGAATCGGGGGCGAGCAGGCCGCGCCCGGGCCGTTGCCACCGGGCGAGCGCCTCGACGGCGACGACGGCGTGTGTCGCCGACGCGATGATGGGCTGGTAGACGACGACGATCTCGTCGTGCCCGATCGCATGGAGCAGCGCCTCACGGCTGTTGTGGCGCTCCATGAGCTGGTCGAGCAGCGCCGCGCGGAATGACTCGTGTCGGCTCTTCCCGGATGTCTTCGCTTCGTACATCGCGATGTCGGCGTACCGCAGCAGGGTGTCGCCGTCGGCGACCGAGTCGGAGCTCAGCGCCGTCCCCACGCTGACCCCGACGACCGCGTCACCATCGGCGAGGACGAACGGCAAGGCGAACGCAGCAACGATCCGCTCCGCGGCTGCCTCGACAGCGCCCGCGTCGGTGTCGGCCAGCACGACCGCGAACTCGTCGCCCCCCAATCGGGCAACGGTGTCGGCTGTCCGCAGGCAGCCGCGCAACCGCGCCGCCGCTTCTTGCAGGACCGCGTCGCCGGCTGCGTGACCGGCCCTGTCGTTGACCCGCTTGAAGTCGTCGAGGTCGACGACGATGACCCCGACCAGCCCTTCCGACGATCCGGCCTCGGCTAGCGCATGTCGCAAGGTCTCGCTGAACAGTGCGCGATTCGGCAGCTGGGTGAGGCTGTCGAAAAAAGCGTGCTGGTGCAGCTGTTCCGTGAGCTCGGAGGCCGACAGCACTGCCTGTCGCAGCTCACGCACGAGCGCGTCGTTGTCGGAAAACGCCATGCTCTGCCGTACGACGACCAGGGTCGTCACGATGCACGCTGCGGCGAACATGCCCCACGTCCGGGCCGCGCCGCCGAACCAAAGGGCGAGCGCCAGTAGGACATAGATGAGGACGACAGCCGTGTACGGCCCGCGCGTGTAGCGCCGCCGGGTCCGCGGGGCTCTGTCGCTCTCGAGGACCGGTCGCACGCGCTCCAGCCAGATGGCCGTTGCGGCGAGAGCAGGGGTGATGAGGCGCAGCGCGAGGACGAGCCGCAGCCACGACTTGTCGATCGAATAGGGGAGCAGCACCTCGACGATCACCGCCGCCGCGATCGCCGCGACGCCGATGCTCCCGCCGCGCGTCGAGATCGGCCGGGCGTTCGTTCCCGTCGGTTGCAGGAGGGCCAGGACGGTCACCAACGCCAAGGCCTCGACCACGATCGCCAGGCCGATCGACACCGGGCTGGCGCCGCTGCGAACGAGCGAGCCGGCCTCCACGTACCAGAGCGCACCGAGAGCGGCGACCATGGTCGTGACGGCGTCGATCCACCGCCGGAGCTGGGTGCTTGCCGTCCGCACATCACGGCGGAACGTGAGGCAGGCGTAGACGAGCACGGCGCAGCCGAACGCGCCGATGCCGGCGTTCAGTGCTGCCGTGGCTGCACCTTTGTGGCCGGGGGTCGTCAGCGAGCGAACGGCACCCGTCAGGTACGAGACGGTGGTGCACGCGCCGGTAATGAGCAGCGTGCGCCAGAATCGCCGGGTCTCCGGTCGCAGTGACGTGACGCGCGAGAGCAGCAGGACCTGCCACGCGAAGATCGCGTAGACCGCCGTCTGCGCGAACCAGGACAGCGAGATCTGCGCGTGCCGGCCGCCGAGGTCCAGCGCCAGGGCCACGAGCAGCGTGCCCGTTGCGGCGACCGCCAGGCCCAACAGCAGCAGGCCGACCAGCCGCATCCACCCGTGTGGCCTGGCTGACGGTGTGGCGGCCGGCGATCCGGGGCCACGGGAGAGGAGCACGACAGCCATGTCCCTTCGTCGACCCGCAGCGCTCGTTGCCCGCCCTTATCGGCTGTCGACGCGAAGTTGTGAGGCTGCGGGCCCCCGGCTCAGGCCTGCTGTCCGCCCAGCAGCTCGCCGATCCGGCGCAGCCCCTCCAGGTCGTGAACGTCTTCGGGGAGTGCCGCGACCTGCCGGACCGCGACCGGCGTGTGCGCGCTCACGAAACGCGCGAGGAGCCGGCCCTCGCGAGCCCGCAACCGCAACGCCGCGGCGTACGCGTGGAGCAGTTCCGAGACCGCCGCGTCCGACTTGGCGAGGGCCTCGGCGGCAGCGTCGGCACGGTCGGCGGGCATGTCGACGGCGACCTCGTGCACGCGGTTGAGGACCAGGCCGGCGAGCGGCATCCGGCGGTCCGCCAGCCTGCCCGTGAAGAACGACGCTTCGCGCAGCGCGTCGGGTTCCGGTGTCGCGACGACGAGGAAGCTCACGTCCTCACGCTGCAGCCGCAGGTAGGTGGCCTCGGCCCGCACGCGGAACCCGCCGAAGGTCGCCTCCAGCGCGGTCACGAACTTGCTCAGGTCGTTGAACAGTTGCGTGCCGAGCACTCGTGACGCGGCGCTGCCCACGACCCCGAGGGCGACCTTTCCCATCCGGCCCCCCGCGCGTGCGGTGCCGCCGAGGATTCGCGCGAGCCGCCCGTCGAGGAAGGACGCGAGCCGCTGCGGGGCGTCCAAGAAGTCCAGCGCCGACCGGGAAGGTGGCGTGTCGACGACGATCAGGTCCCACTTGTGACTCTCGTCGAGCTCACCCAGCTTCTCCATCGCCATGTATTCCTGCGTGCCCGCGAAATGGCCGGAAAGTGATTGGTAGAAAGGGTTTTCGAGGATCATCGCGGCACGGGGGCCGTCCGTCGTACGCCGGACTATGTCGTCGAACGTGCCCTTCATGTCGAGCATCAGCGCATCGAGCGACCCGCCCGCGGACCCGTCGACGCCGGCCACGCGGCGCGCGATGTTGTCGAGCTCCTTGAGGCCCATCGCCGT
>JAVEEB010000315.1 GCA_030840665.1 Frankiaceae bacterium
CCCGCGCCGCTGGACAACGGGCGTGGCAGCATCAGCGTGCCACCGGCGTCGCGGGATGAAATCGGCGACGGACCGTGACGCAGCCGGGCATGATGCCTGCCTTGGTGCGATCGTGTGGCGGCGACTCACGTTCCTGCTGCGGCAGTAGCCAAACTCCGCAGCCGTTCGTTGACTGCCTGAACCAACGACTCCACCTCGTTGTCGCGGTTGAGGAACGTGATCGTCACCGTCAGCGACGCCTACGACGCGGCGAACGAGCGCAACGATCACTCCTCAGCACCGCCTACGAGCTGCCCCCGGAACGCTTCGTCCGCAAGCACCCTGAACTACCGTCGCTGCCCGAAGCCGTGTGGATCAACAAGCCCACCGAAAGCGAGGAGAACTCTACTCAGTAAACCCAGCAAGATCGTGTCCCAGAAAGCCTGACAGGGTTCCGAACCGCCGCCGGATATTGGCCGGACGGACGCCGCGGGCGGAGCTCGGCGTGTGCGGAACGCACATACCGGCCGGTAGAAAGTCGTGATCGACGGTCGCCCTATGCCGCGCGGAGCAGCAGCGCGGTCTTCGGCTTAAGTGTGATCGATCCCGAGCGGACATAGCCCGAAGGAAGGGACGTCGTCAGCGACCTGTAACGGGACGGGTTGAGCAGCACGAGACCTCGGCTGAAGACCCGCTTGTACAACCCGTTGGACAGGTGCTTGGCGGCGCCGGACGGCGTCCCGAGATTGACCGTCCAGGCCGAGTTGGCCGGGTCGACGGTGCCGCATGGTCGGAAGATGTACGCGCTGCCAGGTCGGCCGTCCCAGGCAAGCAGGAAGAACGCCCGTCCGTACGCCATGGTGGCGACGTCCTGCGACGTGGTCGGGCTGTAGCCGTAGTCGATGCCGGTGAAGAAGGCGCCGGTGGCCTGAATCGCCCGGTCGTAGGACAGCTCGACGTCGACCGGCGGCGTGCCGTAGATCGCTGTGGTGTTGAACCGCTCCGAGAACGGACCACAGATGTCCCCCCAGCGGGAGTAGTGCTCGCGGTTCACGGCGGTGAGGTGCGCCGCCATGGCCAGCGCGTCGGACCGCTGCCACGCCACCCACGGGTCGGCGCTGAGGTTGGCGTACGCGAGCAGTCCGTGTGAGCGAAGTTGGCCCCCGACCGCTGAGACCAACCGGATCATCGCCTGGCCATATGACTGGTCGTCGTACTTCGAGATCTTGCTGTCGATGCCGTGGCCCGGATGGGTGTTGACGTCGTCCATGTAGATGCCGTCGAAGCCGTCGGCCTTGGCGGCTGCCACTGCGTTTGCGGCCCAGGTCATCTGATACGACGAGTTGCCGATGTCCATGACCGCGTAGCGGAGATAGTCCTGATAGGTCAAGCGCTGCCCGGCCGAGTTTTTCAGGAACCAGCCGGGGTGGTACTTCACGGCATAGCAGTAGTTGACGCCGAACGAGTCGTGCGGCGAGTAGGCCGGGGGATTGGACCCACTGCAGGTGCGAACATGGGTGACGGCGGTCTCCAGGTAGGCGAACACTTTGGTCTTCGGGTTGGCGCTCTTGATCGCCGCCACGTGCGCGTACATGTACTCCTGCAGGATCACGTACCGGTACCTGGCGGTGTTACCGAGGTGGCTGGCCTGACCGGTGTCGATGGACAGCTCGCCGACGCTCGAGTCGCTGGACGTGCCGGAGCCCGAACCGGACAAGGTGGGCGTCGGCGACGCCGAGGGGGAGGGGAGCAGGAACGTCAGCGCGGCGGCGAGGGTGGCACTGGCCGCGAGGCCTCTTTGGAGACAGCGGAGCCGGTCAACGGAGCGCATAAAGATCCCATCGGCAGGCTGTGCGAACACACAGCGTAAACGCCCCGCGCGAGAGTTCTATCATCATTCGCCCGGAACAACGAGGGTGAGTCGTCCTTTCTGCTCCTGCCAGAAGTGAAGGACCGGCCAGCGGTCACGTAGCGTGACCGGGCTCAGTTTCCAGCGCGCAGCGACCTCCGAGACGCGGAGTCCGATGTTCAGAACGGCGTCGGCGACCTCGAGAAGGGTCGCATTGTGGTCGTTCGCGTGCTTGCGCAGAACACGAACGCCTGCTCGACGCCGATCTTGCGGGACGCAGCGATGACGCCCTTGGCCTGCTCGACAACAATGCGAGTCGCCATGGCTTGCTCACCCAGCTCGCTGGCCCGGCGCCGCCGCTGGAGTTCTGTCGCTTGAGCCACTGGCCCGGCCGTCATCAGCGACAGCAGGCTCGCCCATCGCGGCTGGTCGGCTGACGGTCGCGATCGGCGGGCGCGTAGAGGCTGGCCGCTCCGACGACCCGATCAACGCCTATCGGGACCGCGGCGACCGCACCGATACCCAACGCGGCGGCCTCTTCGACGAATGCCGGCCAGCGAGCGGCGTGGTCGGCAAGTCGGCTGACCACGACCGGCCCGCCAGCCCGCGATGCCTCCAGGCTCGTCCCGGCCTTCTCCCGCTGCTGGACCTCATGGAGGCCGGACAGCGATTCCGGGAATGCATACCGATGTAAACCTGTCCATCGGCGACGAGGGACGCGCTGGCGCCGCTGACGTCCAAGGTCACCACGATGGCGCTGGACAGAGTCAATCAAGCCATCACGGAACGGCTCGACCATGCCGTGCCGGTGCACGGCATGACCGCCAGCGACAAGTCGATCAACCGGGCGCTGCGGTCGATCGACGGCTCGGCGTTCGCATCAGGGACCG
>JAVEEB010000269.1 GCA_030840665.1 Frankiaceae bacterium
CCCACGTCAGCAGGGCGCCCGCGATCAGGCCGCCGATGTGCGCGCGCCAGTCGATGCCCGGCACCAGGAACGTGAAGACCAGGTTCAGGCCGAGCATGCCGAGGATCGGGCCGGCGTCGAGACGGAGCCGCCGCACGATCACCAGCAGGGCGCCCAGCAAACCGAAGATGGCGCCCGACGCCCCCAGGCTGGACGCGGCCGACGGTTGCAGCGCAAACGAGGCAACCGTCCCGGCGAGGGCGGAGACCAGGTAGACCGCGAGAAACCTCGTGGTGCCCAGGAGCCGTTCGACCTGCGTCCCGATCACGTACAGGCTGAACATGTTGAACGCCACGTGCGTGATGCTTCCGTGGAGGAAGGCCGCCGTGATGAGGCGGTAGTACTCGCCGCGCTCGACACCCGAGCCCCACAACACGAAGCGGCCCGTGAAGGTCGGCGACGCCTGCTGGACCAGGAACAGCAGCACGTTGATCACGATCAGGCCGATCGTGATCGAGCCCGGACGAGCGGACATGACCCCGCCGGCGAGCGTGCGCGGCGCCGCCCTCCGCATGCCCTTGTTGCCGTCCCGGACGTCGTCCGGGCACTGGAACCCCACCGACGCCGGGATCATGCACTCCGGGCAGATGGGGCGCTCGCAACGCGTGCACCTGATCCGCGTCGCGCGGTCAGGGTGGCGGTAGCAGACGGCGACCGACCCGGTCGGAGTCACTGCATCCGGGTCGACCGGCTGGCTCACGCGTCCGCCTGCTCCACGGTGACCGAGGTGATGACGACGTCGGTGACGGGCTTGTCGTTGCGGCCCGTGGGCGTGCGCTCGATGGCGTCCACCACGTCCGTGCCGGCCGTCACCTCGCCGAAGATCGTGTGCTTGCCGTTGAGCCACGGGGTCGGGACGGTCGTGATGAAGAACTGCGAACCGTTCGTGCCGGGGCCGGCATTGGCCATGCCGAGCAGGTACGGGCGGTCGAACGTCCGGCCCGCGACGATCTCATCCGCGAACTTGTAGCCCGGGCCACCGACGCCCTGCCCGAGGGGGTCGCCGCCCTGGATCATGAAGTCCGTGATGACGCGGTGGAAGATCGTCCCGTCGTACAACTTGTTGGTCGTCTTCTGGTTCGTCGCCGGGTGCGTCCATTCGCGACCGCCGGTGGCGAGCTCGACGAAGTTGCGGACCGTCACGGGCGTCTCGTCGTCGAACAGTCGTACGGTGATGTCGCCGAGCGTCGTGTGCAAAGTGGCGTTCGTGTGCGGCATGAGGCTGGCTTCCTGATCGGGCGGGCGCTAGTTGCAGTCCATGGTGCCATGCGCAGCTGATCGGCAGCGGTACGGCAGTCGGCGTTACCGGTTGTCGTCGCGGGGGAAGGGCCCCTGTTGACGGTTACGCATCACGGAGGTGCCCATGTTCGGTAGGCGCAAGAAGAAGCTCTCGCGTTCAGAGAAGCTCCAACTCAAAGCGGCGTACGCGGCCGGCCAGGTCCGCCCCCGTGTCACGAAGGCTGCGAGCGCCGCGGCGCACAGGGTCGGCCCCCAGGTGAGCAAGGCAGCGGACCTAGCGGTCGAGAAGGTCGGGCCGCGCGTCGAGAAGGCACGCGACTACGCCGCGCCGCGGGCATCCGCCCTGGCGGCGACGGCGGCGGTTGCGCTGGCCCCGCGCCTCGAGACCGCCCGGCGTCGATCGGGGGCGGCGCTGGACGCCCTCCGCGGTGCCGAGCCGGTCGTCGTCCACAAGCGGCGGCGGTGGCCGGTCGCCATGGGCGCGATGGGCATCGGGGTAGTGGCGGGGGCGGCAGCGCGAGCCTTCGCGAAGCCGATGACGATGGCGCCCGAGCCGACGCGATCGACGCCGACGATCATCCCCGACGATGCCGATGTCGTGGTGCTCGACGACGTGCGGGCGACGCCTCACACCACCACGACCATGCCGACGCGGGACGCGGACGTCTAGCGTCCCGATCGCGCAAGCTGGGTCTATTACGCGGCAACGGCCGCACCGAATTGTCGGTGCGGCCGTTGTGCTGCTGCGGTGGAGACGAGGGGAATCGAACCCCTAACCCCTGCCTTGCAAAGGCAGTGCTCTGCCAATTGAGCTACGTCCCCGGATGGGCACGAATGCGAGCGGTCTAGCTCGCTTCGAGATCGTCCGTGGCGTCGTGCCATAAATCGTGTTCCGCGCGGTCGCTTGCCACCTTGCGGGTGACGAGCACGCCGGCCATTGCTGCCAGTACGACGAAAAACAGCTTCTTCGACACGCGAACCCCCTACGGGCGGCAGCCGGACGTGGGCCTAGGTGGATTTGAACCACCGACCTCACCCTTATCAGGGGTGCGCTCTAACCAACTGAGCTATAGGCCCGTTGCGCGCACCGTTTTAACGGGGCGCACGGTCCGCAAGGCTACCGCAGGCTCACCGGTGGCCTGCAAGCCGGTAACCGGGGCTGGGCGCCTGAGCCGCTCACCCCCGGTCGGAGAGGGTCACCTCGTTGCCTCCGACGATGCGTGCGCACAGGTTGTAGACGAAGGCACCCAATGTCCCGAGAGCCGTGAAGAGGATCGCGTTCAGGACCCCGAGCCCGGCCGCCCAGACCATCGTGCGCTTGAAGTTGAAGAGCTCCTCGACGGTGCGGTTCTTCGTACTCAGGAACGTGTCGTTGATCAGGGACGTCAGCGAGTCGAAGACATGCATGCCGTTCAGGAGCGACCAGAGCACGGCCGCGACGACCACCCAGACGATCAGGAGGGTGACGGAGAAGACGAGCGTGAAGCGGAAGACGGACCAGGGGTCGACGCTCGCCACGGCGAGCTTCGCGCGGCGGCGACCGCGCGCAGGCGCCGTCGTTGGGCCGGGCACCGGACCCGACCGTGCTGCCGGCGCGGACGCCGGACCGGGTGCGGATCCCGACACGGGTGCGGATCCCGACACGGGTCCGCGACGCCCTGCTGCGGTCTGTCCATCGGTCGCCGGGGCCGGCGCGACGATGCCGCCGGTCGACGGGCCGTGCCCGCCGGTCGACGGGCGCAGCAAGCCTGTCTCGTCGACCGAGCGCCCACCGACTGCCGCGTCGGAACGCGCGTCGTGCGGGAGCCTGCCGTCGTCTCCGCCGCCCGACCCGGGCCGGGGGCGGAGACCTGGTGCATCTGTCATAGGTGCATCGCTCTTCTCGCTCAGCCGGCCGGGTTGCCGTCACTGTCGCGCTCGTCGTCCGCTTCAGCATTGCGGGCAACGGCAACAACTGTCGTGCCATCGGCAAGATTGATCAAACGCACACCCATGGTTTGGCGTTGCGCGCGCCTGACCTCGCGGGCCGATGTGCGGATGACACCACCGCTGGACGTGATCGCGTACAACTCGTCGTCCGGTGCCACCACCAGGGCGCCGACGAGGCCGCCGCGCTTGGCGACGAGCTTCGCGGTGAGGACGCCCTTGCCGCCGCGGCCCTGCACCGGGTACTCCTCGATCTTCGTACGCTTCGCGTAGCCGCCGTCGGTCGCGACGAGCACGTCGAGGTCCTCGCTGTTGATGACCTCCATGCTCAGCAGCTCATCGCCGTCACCGAAGCGCATGCCGATGACGCCGCTGGTGGCACGGCCCATCGGGCGCAGCGTTTCGTCGTCCGCGTGGAAGCGGATCGACTGTGCGCGGCGTGAGACGAGCAGCAGGTCGTCCTCGCCGCGCAACAGCGACGCCGAGATGAGCTCGTCGTCGTCGCGCAAGTTGATGGCGACAACACCGCCGCTGCGGTTGGAGTTGAAGTCCTGCAGCGGGGTCTTCTTCACCAAGCCCCGCTTCGTCGCGAGCACCAGGTACGGGGACGCGTCGTAGTCGCGCAGGTCGATGACTTGCGCGATCTTCTCGTCCGGCTGGAACGCCAGGATGTTGGCGACGTGCTGGCCGCGTGCGGCGCGGTTGGCCTCGGGCAGCTCGTGCGCCTTCGCGCGGTAGACGCGGCCCTTGTTCGTGAAGAACAGGATCCAGTGGTGCGTCGTCGTGACGAAGAACCGCTCGATGATGTCGTCCTGCTTGAGGACTGTGCCCTGCACGCCCTTGCCGCCGCGGCGCTGCTGGCGGTAGAGGTCGGTGCGCGTCCGCTTCGCGTAGCCGGTGCGGCTGATGGTGACGACGACGTCTTCCTCGGCGATGAGGTCCTCGAGGGACATGTCGCCCTCGAACGGGATGAGCCGCGTGCGGCGGTCGTCGCCGTACTTGTCGACGGTCTCGGTCAGTTCCTCGCCGACGATCTCGCGCTGGCGCTGCGGGGACTCGAGGATCGCGTTGTAGCCGCCGATCTCCGTCATCAGGGAGTCGTACTCGTCGTGGATCCGCTGTGCTTCCAGCGCGGCGAGCCGGCGCAGTTGCATGTCGAGGATCGCGATGGCTTGGATCTCGTCGATGTCGAGGAGTTCCATGAGGCCGCTGCGGGCCGCCTCGGCGGACGCGCTGGCCCGGATGAGGGCGATGACCGCGTCGAGCTGGTCGAGCGCCTTGAGCAATGCACGCAGGATGTGCGCACGCTCTTCCGCCTTGCGCAACCGGTAGCGCGTGCGGCGGACGATGACCTCGACCTGATGCGCGATGTAGTACTTCACGAACTCGTCGAGGCGCAGCGTGCGCGGCACGCCGTCGACGATCGCCAGCATGTTGGCGCCGAACGTCGTCTGCAGCTGCGTGTGCTTGTACAGGTTGTTGAGCACGACCTTGGCGACCGCGTCGCGCTTGATCGTGATGATGAGCCGGCGGCCGACGCGGTCGGAGCTTTCGTCGCTGATGTCGGCGACGCCCGCGAGCTTGCCGTCCTTGACGAGCTGCGCGATGTTTTCCGCGAGGTTGTCGGGGTTGACCTGGTACGGCAGTTCGGTGACCACAAGGATCGTCCGGCCGCGCGAGTCCTCTTCGACGGTGACGACCGCGCGCATCCGGATCGAGCCACGACCGGTGCGGTACGCCTCTTCGATGCCGTCGCGGCCGACGATGAGCCCGTGCGTCGGGAAGTCGGGGCCCTTGATGCGCTCGAGCATCGCCTCGAGGAGTTCCTCTTGCGAGGCCTCCGGGTGTTCGAGGGCCCACATCACACCCGAGGCGACCTCGCGGAGGTTGTGCGGCGGGATGTTGGTGGCCATGCCGACGGCAATTCCTGAACCACCGTTGACGAGAAGGTTCGGGATGCGCGACGGCAGGATGGTCGGCTCGACCGTGTTGCCGGCGTAGTTGGGGACGAAGTCGACGGTCTCCTCGTCGATGTCGCGCAGCATCTCCATTGCGAGCGGAGCGAGCCGGCATTCGGTGTAACGGTATGCCGCGGCGGGGTCGTTGCCCGGGGAACCGAAGTTGCCCTGGGGGTCCACGAGCGGGTAGCGCAGCGACCATGGCTGCGCGAGGCGGACGAGCGAGTCGTAGATCGCGCCGTCACCGTGCGGGTGGTAGTTACCCATGACGTCACCGACGACGCGGCCGCACTTGACGTAGTTGCGCTCGGGGCGGAAACCCGAGTCGTACATGCCGTACAGCACGCGGCGGTGGACCGGCTTGAGGCCGTCGCGCACATCGGGCAAGGCGCGCGACATGATGACCGACATGGCGTAGTCGAGGAAGCTGCGCTCCATCTCGTCTTGCAA
>JAVEEB010000363.1 GCA_030840665.1 Frankiaceae bacterium
ACCACGACGAAAGGCACTTCGATGGGCAAGGCCACTGACGTTCGGCCCAAGATCACCATGGCCTGCGTGGACTGCAAGAACCGCAACTACATCACGAAGAAGAACCGGCGCAACGACCCGGATCGCCTCGAGATGAAGAAGTTCTGCCCGAACTGCGGCACGCACAAGGAGCACCGCGAGACCCGCTAGGGCCTCGCGAAGTCTCCACAGTTCCACGCCGAGCGGCCGACCCCGAGGGGGATCGGCCGCTTCGCCATTTCCGGATGCGGGCCCAGGGCCGGCGGCGCCCTCCGGCAGAATGCCGCCATGGCCATCAACCCGGCGCTCGTCGGTCGCAGCTATCCAGCCTCGCCGCCGTACCGCGTCTCTCGCGAGAAGATCCGTGAATTCGCGGAGGCCGTCGGGGACCCCAACCCCGCGTACGTCGATGTCGTCGCCGCCCGCGCCCTCGGCCACGCGGACGTGATCGCGCCGCCGACCTTCCCGATCGTGCTGTCATTGGGCAGCTCCGGCCAGCAGGTCATCGAGGATCCCGAGCTGGGCCTGGACTACACCCGCGTCGTGCACGGCGATCAGCACTTCGCCTACGCGCGACCTCTCACGGCCGGCGACATCGTCACGGCGACGCCGCAGATCACCGCCATCCGCACCGTCGCGGGCAACGACATGCTGACCTGGGACACCGTGCTGGCCACGGTCGAGGGCGAATACCTGTGTACGGCCACCTCGATGCTCGTCTCCCGCGCTGAGAGCGCCTCGTGAGCCGCCGGGCCCTTGAATCCGTCACGGTGGGCGAGGTCCTGCCCGCGCTGTCGGTGCGGCTGCGCCGGGCCGACCTCATCCGCTATGCGGGCGCGTCCGGCGACTTCAACGTCATCCACTGGAGCGACCGCGTCGCCCAGTCGGTCGGCCTGCCCGGCGTCATCGCCCACGGCATGCTGACGATGGCCCAGGCGGTCCGCGTAGTCACGGATTGGGCGGGCGATCCGGGGGCGGTCATCGACTACAAGGTGCGGTTCACCCGGCCGGTGCCGGTGCCCGACGACGACGAGGGCGCCGAGATCGTGCTCGGCGGGACCGTGACGGACATCTCCGTCGACGGGCACGTCAGCGTTGCACTGACGGCCACGTTCCAGGGCGACAAGATCCTGGCGGCGGCGAAGGCCGTCGTCCGCCTCACCTCCGCGTCCCCAACCCCGTAGGCGAACCGCGCGCCCCACCGGCGCAACGCCTACCGGATCGCGTCGGCGCCGCGGGTGGGAAGCTCTGTGGTGACCGGTCGACGGCTCCTGACCGTCGACGGTGGTGCGGCGGAGGGCAGAGCGGTCGAACTCCACGGGGATTGCGCCAACTGTTTCGGGCTCTGCTGCGTCGTCCCGGCGTTCGCCGCGTCCGCCGATTTCGCGATCACCAAGCCCGCCCGGACGCCCTGCCCGAACCTGCAGGACGACTTCCGGTGCGGGGTGCACGACCGGCTGCGACCACTGGGTTTTCCGGGGTGCACCGTCTACGACTGCTTCGGGGCGGGCCAGCAGGTCTCGCAGGTGACGTTCGGCGGGGTGGACTGGCGTGCCGCCCCCGCGACCGCGCCCGCCATGTACGCCGTCTTTCCCGTCGTACGGCAACTGCATGAATTCCTCTGGTACGTCGACCACGCCCGGACCCTGGCCGCCGCGGCACCGCTGCACGCGGAGCTGAGTGCCGCGCGGGCCGGCCTCGAACGGCTGGCTGCCGGCTCGCCCGACGAGCTGCTCGCCGTCGACCTGCCGGGCGAGCAGGCGCGCGTCAACGAGCTGCTCCTGCGGGCCAGTGAACTCGCGCGGGCCGGCGTCGGCGTCCGCGGTGCGAAGCGGGACCGGCGAGGGGCGGACTTGATGGGCGCCAAGCTGCGGGCCGCGGATCTGCGCGGGGTCAGTCTGCGGGGGGCGTACCTGATCGGCGCCGACCTGCGCGGCGCGGACCTGCGCCTGGCCGACCTCATCGGTGCTGACCTGCGCGGCGCGGATCTCGCGGGGGCGGACCTCACCGGGGCGCTGTTCGTCACGCAACCGCAGCTCAACGCCGCGCGTGGCGACGTTACGACCGCGCTGCCGGCCGGGCTGACGCGACCCACGCACTGGCACTGACGGGATCGGGCCAAGCAGCAGCCGCCGCCGGCCGCGTTGCGGAAAGCAGGTCGAATGGCGGTGCCGGTTGCGGCCGTTCGGCCCAGCGCGACGCCGCCCAGGGCACCTATCATGATCATGTGCGCACCGGGGGAGCCGTGGTCTGCGTTGCGATGGCCGCGGTCGTCGCAGCGGCGGTCGCCCTCGCCCCGAACGAGCGGGTCACCGGTCCCCTGAGCGGCGACGACAAGGTCGGCATCTACACCGCCATCCTCGACGACCGCTACGTGGCGGCACCCGCGACCACGGGCCGGTTCCTGGTGGACGCCAGGGACGAGCTCGATGACGGGCAGCGCCGGCTGTTGTCGCTGCGCTACCCCGCGACGTGGTTGCCCCTCGACGGGATCGACATCCGCAGCGAGGCTCCGGGCAGCGTCCTGATCGAGGTGCTCTACCCCGCGACCATTGCCCACGGGCGCGTCACCGTTCAACTCGCCGAGATGTGCGGCCACCGGTGCGGCAGCGGGACGAGTTACGAACTGACGCGCGCGGGCGCCGGCTGGCGCATCGTCGACCAGACGAGCGCCGTCTCGGCCTGACCGCCCCTGGACGTCTCAGCTGGCGGAGCCGAGCACCTTTTGAATGCGGGACACGCCGTCAACGAGATCGTCGTCACCGAGCGCGTACGACAAGCGGAAGTAGCCCGGCGTACCGAATGCTTCTCCAGGGACAACCGCGACCCCGGCCTCGTCCAGCAGGACCTCAGCCAGCTCGGTCGACGTCGTGACGACGCGGCCGGCGACGCTGCGGCCGAGCAGCGCCTTGACCGACGGGTAGGCGTAGAAGGCCCCCTTCGGCTCCGGGATCGACACGCCCTCGATCTCCTGCAGCATGTGCCACATCGTGAGCCGCCGGCGGTCGAACGCCTCGCGCATCATGTGCACGGCCGACAGGTCGCCGCTGACGGCGGCCAGCGCCGCGGCCTGCGACACGTTGGCCACGTTGGAGGACAGGTGGGACTGCAGGTTGGTCGCCGCCTTGACGACGTCCGCCGGGCCGATGAGCCACCCGACCCGCCAGCCGGTCATGGCGTACGTCTTCGCGACGCCGTTGAGCACCACGCAGGTCTCGGCCAGCTCGGGAACGACGACCGGCATCGACACGTGCTGCGCGTCGCCGTACGTGAGGTGCTCGTAGATCTCGTCTGTCACGACCCACACGCCGTTCTCCACGCACCAGCGGCCGATCGCCTCGACCTCGGACGGCGGGTAGACGCTGCCCGTCGGGTTGGAGGGGGAGCAGAACAGCAGGAACTTGGTGCGGTCCGTCTTGGCGGCGGCGAGCTGCTCCACGGTGACCTGGTAGTTGGACGACTCGTCGGTCTGGATCTCCACGGGGATGCCGCCCGCGAGGCGGATCGCCTCGGGATAGGTCGTCCAGTACGGCGCGGGGAGCAGGACTTCGTCGCCCGGGTCGAGGAGGGTCGCGAACGCCTCGTACACGGCCGACTTGCCGCCGTTGGTGACCAGCACCTGCGAGCCGGCGACGACGAGGCCGGAGTCGCGAGCCGTCTTGACCGCGATCGCCTCCCGAAGCTCCGGCAGGCCCGCCGCGGGCGTGTACCGGTGCATCTTCGGGTCGCGCGCCGCGACGATCGCCGCCTCGACGATGGCGGCGGGGGTCGGGAAGTCTGGCTCACCGGCGCCGAAGCCGATGACGTCCCGGCCGGCCGCCTTGAGTGCCTTGGCCTTGGCGTCGACGGCGAGGGTGGCGGATTCGGCGATGCCGCCGATGCGAGCGGAAATGCGGCGCGATGCAGTCATGGGGCCATCGTCCCAGGAGGGCACCGTGGAGGTCCAACCGGTTGGCCTGTCGGTGCTGCCTGGCGGTCCGAGTCGACCCGGGGAGCCCTCACGCCGTACACTTTCGCGTCGTGGGTCGACTGGCCCTGGTCCGGCACGTCCGGACGAGGTCGGTCGTCTTGTAGGGCAGTAGCTCAATTGGCAGAGTTCCGGTCTCCAAAACCGGCGGTTGTGGGTTCAAGTCCCTCCTGCCCTGCGCAAGGAAGCAACGGTCAATCCATCGGTACGGACAAGCACGGCGTACGCCGGGCGAGTGAGGGCTAGTGACGGAAACGAGTAGCGGATCGCGGGCAGTCGCCCGTTCCGCGAACGGCAAGCTGCCGGTCAAGCGCGGCAACGTGTTCAGCCGGACGAGCTTGTTCTTCCGGCAGGTGATCGCGGAGTTGCGCAAGGTCATCTGGCCGGGGCGCAATGACCTGATCACGTACACGCTGACTGTCGTTATTTTCGTGGCCGTCATCGTCGGGATCGTCACTGTGCTCGACCTGGGGTTCGCGAAGCTCATTCTCGCGGTCTTCGGCAAGTAGCGCGCACCGTAGCCGCCTTGCCCGTACCCCATTCCTTACAGACTTCCGACAGGTGATGACGTGACTGAAGACCGCGCGCTCGACGCGGGCACTGCTGGCTCCGTAGGTCTCTCCGAACAGGCAGAGGCCATCGAGACCACGACGGGCAACGACGTGCCCGCGACGGCCGCCGGCTCGGGTGCGGACACGATCGAGGAGCTCGACGCTCTCGGTGGCTCCGACGCGGCGACGCCCGGCTACGTCGACGGTGACGCAGATGTTGCGACCGACGATGTTGCGACCCCCGACGTTGCGACCGACGACGCCGTGACCGAGGCGCTGGAGCCGGAGGAGCTCGACCCGTTCGAGGCCTTCAAGGCTCAGCTGCGGCTCGTCCCCGGCGACTGGTACGTCATCCACTCGTACGCCGGCTACGAAAACCGCGTCAAGGCCAACCTCGAGAACCGGATCTCCTCGCTCAACATGGAGGAATACATCTTCCAGATCGAGGTGCCGACGGAAGAGGTCACCGAGATCAAGGCCGGCAAGCGGATGCTCGTGACCCGCAAGAAGTTGCCCGGCTACCTGTTCGTGCGCATGGAGCTGACGGACGAGTCCTGGTCGGCGGTGCGCAACACCCCCGGTGTCACCGGCTTCGTCGGCAACTCGACCAAGCCGACCCCCCTGACGCTCGACGAGATCGCCAAGCAGCTTGCGCCCAAGGTCGAAGCCAAGCCCGGCACGCCCGGCGCGAAGGACACGATCAAGGTCGTCGACTTCGAGGTCGGCGAGTCCGTCACCGTCATGGACGGCCCCTTCGCGACGCTCCCGGCGTCCATCAACGAGATCAACGTCGATGCACAAAAGCTCAAGGTGCTCGTCTCGATCTTCGGCCGCGAAACGCCGGTCGAGCTCAACTTCAGCCAGGTATCGAAGATCTGACAGCCCGTCAAGATCTGACGAACGCGCGACCGCGTCCTTCGTTTGAGAGCAAGAGAGAGAACAGCACATGCCCCCGAAGCAAAAAAAGGTCTCAGCGATCATCAAGCTGCAGATCAAGGCCGGCGCAGCAACACCGGCTCCGCCTGTCGGTCCCGCACTGGGCCAGCACGGCGTCAACATCATGGAGTTCGTGAAGCAGTACAACGCTGCCACCGAAGCCCAGCGTGGCCAGATCGTGCCGGTGGAGATCACGGTCTTCGAAGACCGCTCCTTCACCTTCATCACGAAGACGCCCCCCGCTGCCCGCCTCATCCTCAAGGCCGCCGGCCTCGAAAAGGGCTCGGCCGTCCCGCACAAGACGAAGGTCGGCTCGCTCACGCGCGAGCAGGTCCGGGAGATCGCGACGACGAAGCTCGAGGACCTCAACGCGAACGACATCGACGCGGCGATCGAGATCATCGCCGGCACCGCCCGGTCGATGGGCGTCACGGTCAGCGACTGACCGTACGATCCAGCACGTTGCACCAAAAGGTGTGCCGCACTGTGCGGTGCACCTTCGTGGGAGGGCCTAGACCGCCCGTTGACCACGACTTCACCCTGAAAAGGAGACCGCTGTGAAGCAAGGCAAGGCTCTGAAGAAGGCGTCCGAGAGCGTCGACAAGAATGCGCTGTACGCGCCCCTCGAGGCAGTTCGCCTCGCGAAGTCCACGTCGACGACGAAGTTCGACGCCACCGTCGAGGTCGCCATGCGCCTCGGCGTCGACCCCCGCAAGGCCGACCAGATGGTCCGCGGCACTGTCATCCTCCCGCACGGCACCGGCAAGACCGCCCGCGTGGCGGTCTTCGCGACGGGTGCCCGCGCCGACGAGGCCCGCGCTGCCGGCGCCGACATCGTCGGTGGCGACGAACTCATCGAGCTGGTCGCGGGCGGCATGCTCGACTTCGACGCCGCGGTCGCGACGCCGGACCTGATGGGCAAGGTCGGCCGCCTCGGTCGCGTGCTCGGCCCGCGTGGCCTCATGCCCAACCCGAAGACCGGCACGGTGACCAACGACGTCGCCAAGGCCGTCAACGAGATCAAGGGCGGCAAGATCGAGTACCGGGTGGACAAGCACTCCAACCTGCACACGATAATCGGCAAGTCCTCGTTCACCGAGGCTCAGCTCGTCGAGAACTACGCCGCCGTGCTCGATGAGGTGCTGCGCGCGAAGCCGTCGTCCGCGAAGGGCAAGTTCCTCCGCAAGGTGTCGATCACCACGACGATGGGCCCCGGCATCCCGGTCGACTCGACGAAGGTGCGCAACCTCCTCGAGGACGCTCCCACCGCGTAGATTTTCCCGCGACGAAGGCCGGTCACCAGCAACGCTGGGCGACCGGCCTTCCGCTTGTCCACGGTCAATCCTCACGGCAAGATTGACCACATGCGCCCATTGATCGGGATCTCGACGTACCGCGAGCAGGCCCGGTGGGGGAGCTGGGACACCCAGGCGATCCTGCTCCCCGCGGCGTACGCGGATGCGGTGTTCTCGGTCGGCGGCGAACCGGTGCTACTCCCTACCGGGGCGACCTCATCCGACGTGATCGCGCGCCTCGACGGGCTCGTGCTCAGCGGCGGAGCCGACGTCGAGCCGGCCCGGTACGGCGCCGACGTGCATTCCGCGGTCACCGTGACCCGCCCCGACCGTGATGCTTCCGAGCTCCTCCTGCTGACGGCTGCCCTCGAGGCCGGCCTGCCGGTCCTGGCGATCTGCCGCGGCATGCAGTTGCTCAACGTGGCCCTGGGCGGGGACCTCGTACAACACCTTCCGGACGTCACCGCGGGGGTGCACGACCCGGGGGCCGGCGCGTACACCGAGCATGCGGTCCGCACCTTGCCCGGCAGCCAGGTCAACGACCTGCTGGGCGGGCACGCGGTCGCGCATTGCCACCACCACCAGGCCGTGCAGCGCCTGGGCGAGGGGCTGACCGCGGTGGCCTGGGCGGAGGACGGCACGGTCGAGGCCGTCGAAAGAAGTGGCGGGGCTTTCTGCGTCGGCGTCCAGTGGCACCCCGAGGCCGGCGAAGAACGCCGACTCTTCGAGGCCATGATCACCGCGATTTCCGTTGCCTCCACGCGCTGACGCGACGGATTCAACCGCGACACGCACAAATGTTCACGTCGAACGTCTTGTGGTGAGTGCCGACCGGCCCTACGTTCTGCTCAGATCGCAGGAATGTGCCGCTCAGCCCGCTCTAAGGAAGGCTGTTCATGACCAGCAATTCCGACCCGCTCGCCGACTACACCGCCTCAGCCACGGCGACTGTCACGCGCGACGCGGACACTCAACGGCTCCATGAGCTGGGTTACGCCCAAGAGTTGCACCGCGGCCTCGGCTGGTTCTCCAACTTCGCCGTCTCGTTCACGATCATCTCGATCCTGACCGGCGGCATCACGACCTACTACCTGGCGATGGACGCCGGCGGCCCGCGCGTTGCGACTGTCGGCTGGGTGTTCGTCGGCGTCATGTCGCTGCTCGTGGCGCTGGCGATGGCGGAGGTGTGCTCGGCGTACCCGACCGCGGGCGGCCTGTATTACTGGGCCGCAAAGATGGCCAGGCCAGGTAAGGCGGCAATCTGGTCCTGGTACACGGGCTGGTTCAACCTCGCTGGTCAGGTGGCCGTCACGGCCTCGATCGACTTCGGCTTGTCGATCGTCGTGGGCTTCTTCTTCCAGCTCACCTTCTGGCCCAGCTTTGCCGCGAAGCCGTGGCAGACGCTGCTGATCTACTTCGTGATCCTCATGCTGCACGGCCTGATCAACAGCTTCGGCGTGAGCCTCATCGCTCGCCTGAACGACATCTCCGTGTGGTGGCACCTGATCGGGACCGTGGTCCTCGTCGTCCTGCTGTTCGTCATCCCGACGCACACGTCGTCGCTGCACGACGTGACCACGCAGACGAACAACCTCACCGGATTCACCGGAAGTGACTTCGCGACCACGCTCTGGGTCACGCTTGTGGGCCTCATGTTGGCGCAATACACAATCACGGGCTTCGACGCGTCCGCGCACATGACCGAGGAGACGCAAGATGCGGCGCGCAGTGGCCCCAAGGGAATCGTCACGGCTGTGTGGGTGTCTGCTGTTGCCGGCTTCGTACTGATGATCGGGCTGTCCATCGCGGTGCCGTTCGCTGCGGGCTCTGCCGACTACAACACCTTGGCAGGCAAGGGCGTCCTCGCGGGTCCGACAATCATCGTCAACGCCATCGGCGGCAACCTCGCCAAATTCGTGCTCTTCGCGATCATCGTGGCGCAGTTCTTCTGCGGCATGGCGTCGGTCACGGCCAACAGCCGCATGATCTACGCCTTCTCGCGTGACGGGGCGATCCCCGGGTCGCAGCGCTGGCACCAGATCAACCCGCGGACACGGACGCCCACGAACAGCATCTGGTTCGCCGTCGTGGGGGCCGCCATCCTCGGCCTGCCCTCGTTGTACACGCGCCAGAATTACCCGGTGGCGTTCTTCGCGATCGTCTCGGTGGCGGTCGTCGGCCTCTACGTCTCCTACGTCATCCCCGTCTTCCTGCGCCGCCGCAACACTGCGTTCGTGCCGGGCCCGTGGTCGCTCGGCAAGTGGAGTCCGCTCGTCGGGTGGCTGGCCGTCATCTGGGTGATCGTGATCCTCTTCCCGCTGATGGGTCCGCAGTTCTACCCGTTCGTCGAGGGCAAGTTCGAACCCAACTACTTCAACTTCGCCCCGATAGTCCTACTGCTGGTCATAGGCTTCGCCGCCATCTATTGGGCGGTGTCGGCCCGCAAGTGGTTCAAGGGCCCGAAGGTGCAGGGCAGCGCCGAAGAACTCGCGGCGATCGAGCGCGACCTGACGGTTGCGGGTTGATCGGGTGACCCAGCCCCACCTGACGCTCGAGCAGCTGAAGTCGGAGACCGCGGCGGGCACGATCGATACCGTGCTCGTCGCGATCACCGACATGCAAGGGCGCCTGCAGGGCAAGAGGATCCACGCGCAGTACTTCGTCGACGTGGTCCTCGAGCATGCGACCGAGGGCTGCAACTACCTGCTCGCCGTTGACGTGGACATGACCACCGTCCAGGGCTATGCGATGTCTTCGTGGAAGACGGGGTACGGCGACTTCGTCATGCGACCGGACATCTCGACGCTGCGACGGGTGCCGTGGCACGAAGGCACGGCGATGGTGATCGCGGACCTCGTCTGGGACGATGAAACCGATGTCATCGCCTCGCCGCGCCAGATCCTCCTGCGGCAGACCGCGCGTCTCGCCGAGGCGGGCATGCGTGCGTACGTGGGCACCGAGCTCGAGTTCATCGTGTTCCGCGAAACGTACGAGCAGGCGTGGCACTCCGGCTATCGCGACCTGACGCCGGCCAACCTCTACAACGTCGACTACTCGTTGCTCGGCACGTCACGCATCGAGCCGCTCCTGCGCCGGATCCGTAACTCGATGGCGGCGTCGGGGATGCAGGTGGAGTCGGTCAAAGGTGAGTGCAACCTGGGCCAGCACGAGATTGCCTTCTTGTACGACGAGGCAGTCCGCACGTGCGACAACCACACGATCTACAAGAACGGCGCCAAGGAGATCGCGGCCCAGGAGGGCTACGCGCTCACGTTCATGGCGAAGTTCGACCAGCGCGAGGGCAACTCCTGCCACATCCATTGCAGTTTCCGCGGTCTCGAGGGCGAGCTCGTCCTGGCCGACGCGGACGGCCCCGAGGGTCTGTCCGCGGTGGGTCAGTCGTTCCTGGCGGGCCAGCTGACCTACATGCGGGAGCTGACACTGCTGCTGGCGCCGAACATCAATTCGTACAAGAGATATGTCGAAGGGTCCTTCGCTCCGACGGCCC
>JAVEEB010000406.1 GCA_030840665.1 Frankiaceae bacterium
CCACTGCGCGCCGACGCGGTCCGCAACCGAGCCAGGATCCTGGCCGCCGCGGCGGAGGTCTTCGCCGAGCGCGGCCTCGACGTCACGCTGGACGACATCGCTCACCACGCCGGGCTCGGCGTCGGCACGGTGTACCGGCGCTTCGCCGACAAGGAGCAGCTCATCGACGCGCTCTTCGAGGAGCGCATCGGCGAGGTGGTCGCGCTCGCCGAGACATCGCTGCGCCGGGAGGACGCCTGGGACGGGCTCGTCCGCTTTCTCGAGGGCGTGACCGAGCTGCACGCCTGCGACCGCGGCCTGAAGGAGGTCGCGCTCTCGGGCGTGCACGGCCTCGAGCGCGTAGGCCGCGCTCGAGAGCTCATGTTCCCGCTCGTCACGCGCCTCGTCGTGCGCGCACAGGAGCAGGGCAGCCTGCGGGCCGACCTCGAGCCGACCGACCTGCCGCTGCTGCAGCTCATGCTCGGCGCGCTGAGCGAGTGCACGCGCGACGTCGAGCCGGAGGTCTGGCGGCGCTTCTTGGGCATCCTCACCGACGGGCTTCGGACGCGCCGCGACGGGCCCACCCCGCTGGGCTGCGAGGGCCTGGAGCCCGAGCAGGTGCAGCGGACGATGCGGGCCTGGCGCCCGTCGTCGCGGTAGACCGGTCAGCCTCGGCTTGTAGGCCTTCGTGCGGCATGGTTCGACAGTCGTGTCGACCTACGTGCCACGACGCAGCTCCATCGAAGGACGACGTACCGGCGCACGGTGAGTCCACAACGCTCGCGCCGGACGGACGACAGACGGCGCGCTGACACAACGATGCGGATCGCCATCATCAGCGACACGCACATGCCCCGCGGCGACCGGAGGATTCCGCCGAGCTGCCTCGCTCGTTGCCGCGCTGCCGACGCGATCCTGCACGCCGGGGACCTCGTCGACGTCCCGGTCCTCGAGCTGCTGCGCGGGCTCGGCCCGCCGCTGCACGCCATCTGCGGCAACGTCGACACGGCGGCGATCCGCGCAGTCCTTCCCGCGCGCGTGGAGGTCGAGCTCGACGGCGTCCGCGTCGGCATGATCCACGCTCCGGGCGCCGCCACGGGCCGGCTGCAGCGCCTGCGCGCGGCATTTCCGGGCTGTCACGCGGTCGTCTTCGGCCACACGCACATGCCCGAGCACGCCGAGCAGGACGGCTTTCAGATCTTCAACCCCGGGTCACCGACCGAGCGCCGCCGCGCGCCGCTGCACACGATGGGCATGGCGACCGTCGCGGACGGCGCGATCGCCTTCGAGCTGCTCCCGGCCTGACGCGGCCGGAGCCGTCCCGGGCGCCCGACCGACGTCCTGCGGTCGGAGCGCCAACGGTCCCCCGGCACGTCGTCTCGGAGGACGACCCCCCATGCCGTCACCGGCGTGCAGGCGTGCGGTGCGGCGGAGGCTTTCGTGCGCCTTTCCCGCTTACGCCCCGACCTCGGCCACTGGGAGAGTCCGCCGGAAGCATTCCGCTCAAAGCGACGGGGGTCAGACATGGATGTCTTGCACGCGGCATGGGCCGCGGTTGGGGTTGTTCTCTGCGGTGCCGTGTGGTTCTGCGTATTGCGTCGCACGAGGCAGGCGTCCGCGTCCGTCGGCATCGTCGTGCTCACAGCCGGGCTGCTCGCCGGCGTCGTGGCTGTAGGTGCACGCCTCGCTCCGAACGCGCAGGCCGCACCGGCGCCTCCCGGCCAGGGCTTCACCGTCACACCGGGCGATCTGAAGTTCATCCTCAAGCAGATCAAGATCGCCGAGCACCACGCGGCGACGCTGACCGCCGGCAACCCCTGCGGGACGCTCGTCGGGTCCGGCCCGGACCAGATCCCCGACCGCCTGACGTCCTACGGCCTGCGCACGGTCGACGGCTCGTGCAACAACCTCTTCCCAGGTCGCGAGACGTTCGCCGCGGCCGACCAGCCGTTTCCGCGTCTGACGAAGCCGACCTTCAAGAGCGCCGAGCCCACGCCGCCCGGCTTCGGACCTCCGGGCCCGTCCTCCTACGCGCAGAAGAAGGGCAACGTCTTCGACTCGCAGCCGCGCGTCATCTCGAACCTCATCGTCGACCAGACGTCGACGAACCCGGCAGCGATCCGTGCGGCCGGCTTCCCGGTCCGGACGCAGGGCAACCCGGGGCTCGTGCCGTGCACGACCGATCCCGACCCGACGGCCAACCCGCCCGTGGCAGGCGTTCCCGCTGACTGCGTGCCGTCGCACCACACCCTCTTCATCCCGAACGTCACGACGGACGTCGGGTTGTCGCCGCCGTACAACTCGCTGTTCACGTTCTTCGGCCAGTTCTTCGACCACGGCGTCGACCAGACCGTCAAGAGCGGCGGCACGGTGTTCGTGCCACTGCACGACGACGACCCGCTCGTGACGCTCGGCCCGGACGGCAAGCCCAACACGGGTGACGAGGTTCCGGCCAGCCAGCGCTTCATGGTCCTCACGCGGGCCCAGAACCAGCCGGGCCCGGACGGCGTCCTCGGCGACGATCCCGCGACGCCGCAGGACGAGAGCGCCGACGACGTCCAGGATGCCAACAACACGGACTCGCCCTGGGTCGACCAGAGCCAGACCTACACGTCGCACGCCTCGCACCAGGCGTTCCTGCGCGAGTACGCCTCCATCCCCGCCGGCCGTGACGGCATCGCCGGCAACGCCGACGACAACGGACCGGTCGACACCGGCAAGCTGCTCGGCGGCCTGCCGGGCAACGGCGCCACCGGCATGGCGACCTGGGCGTCCGTCAAGGCGCAGGCTGCGAACCGCCTCGGCCTCAGGCTTGTCGACAAGGACGTGCTGAACATCCCGATGCTCGCCGCCGACCCGTACGGCAACTTCATCCCGGGCCCGCACGGGCTGCCGCAGTACGTCACGAAGGACCACGGGCTCGTCGAGGGCAACCTCGCCACCCCGGTGCCGGTCCCGGCGGACGTGCGCTACTTCGACACGCCGTTCCTCACGGACATCGCGCACAACGCGGACCCGAGCCCGCAGGACACCGACCACAACCCGGCCACGCCGCCCGTCGCGCCGACTCCCGACGCGGACAACGTGGCGTCGGCCGACTTCGCCAACCAGCCCCCGGGCACGTACGACGACGAGATGCTCGACGCGCACTTCTGCGCCGGTGATGGTCGCGTCAACGAGAACATCGCGCTGACGACGATCCACCAGGTCTTCCACTCCGAGCACGACCGGCTCGTGGACTACATCAAGGACGTCCTGACCAACGACACGTCGGCGGCCGGCGTCGCGGCGCTGGCCGAGTGGAAGCTCGCCACCGGCGCCAGCGGCTGGAACGGCTCGCGCCTCTTCCAGGCCGCCCGCTTCGTCACCGAGATGGAGTACCAGCACCTCGTCTTCGAGGAGTTCGCGCGCAAGGTCCAGCCCGCGGTCCGGCCCTTCCACGTCTACCAGCCGGACATCAACCCGGCGATCCCTGCCGAGTTCGCCCATGCGGTCTACCGCTTCGGGCACTCGATGCTCGACGACGACGTGGCGCGGACGAACGTGGATCCCGTGACCGGAGCCAAGAGCGACAACTCGCTGCCGCTGCTCACGGCGTTCCTGAACCCACCGGAGTTCTTCAACGGCCATGCGGCCGGGACGCTGACGCCCGAGCAGGCTGCGGGCAGCGTCGTCATGGGCTCCTCCGACCAGGTCGGCAACGAGCTCGACGAGTTCGTGACCGAGACGCTGCGCAACAACCTGCTCGGTCTGCCGCTCGACCTGCCGACGCTCAACATGGCGCGCGCCCGTGACGCGGGTGTCCCGTCGCTCAACGAGGTCCGCCGGCAGGCCTTCGCGGCCACGAACGACGGCGCGATGACCCCGTACACGAGCTGGTCGGACTTCGGCCAGCACCTCAAGCACCCGGAGTCGCTCATCAACTTCGTGGCGGCGTACGGGCAGCACCCGACCATCACCGGCGTGACGACGCTGGCCGCCAAGCGGGCGGCCGCGAAGGCGATCGTCGATCCCGCAGTGCCGACCGACGCCCCGGCCGACGCCGCGGACTTCATGTTCAGCTCCGGCACGTGGGCCAACCGCGCCACGGGTCTGGATGACGTGGACCTGTGGGTCGGCGGGCTCGCGGAGCTCACGAACCTCAACGGCGGCCTGCTGGGCAGCACGTTCAACTACGTGTTCCAGTCGTCGCTCGAGAACCTGCAGGACGCCGACCGGCTGTACTACCTCAACCGGACCGTCGGCATGAACCTGCGCACGCAGCTCGAGGGCAACTCCTTCGCCGAGCTGATCCAGCGCAACACGGAGGGCACGAACACGCTGAAGGCCGACGCGTTCGCAACCGCCGACTGCAAGTTCCAGCTGTCCAACCTCGCCGGCACGGCCGCCGGGTTCGGGACGTTCGGAGCCACCGTGGCCGATGACCCGACCACGCTGGACTGCGACGAGAGCAAGCTGCTCCTGCGCAAGCCGGACGGCACGATCCAGTACCGCCAGTTCAACACCGTCGACCCGTCGGGTATCAACGGGCAGTCGGTGTACAACGGAAGCCCGGGCGTCGACCGCATCTTCGGCGGCAACGACAACGACACCTTCTGGGGTGGCGCCGGCAACGACATCATCGAAGGCAACAACGGCGATGACGTGGCACTCGGCGGAGAGGGCAACGACATCATCACCGACCTCAACGGCGCGGACGTCCTCAAGGGCGGTCCCGGCAACGACGCGATCGACGGCGGCCCCGGGGACGACATCATCCTCAGCGGGGACGGCAGCGACTTCACGAACGCAGGTGCCAACGACAACGAGACGTTCGGCGGGCCCGGCAACGACTTCGTCAATGCCGGCCAGGGCGCGGACGCGGTCTTCGGCGACGGTGGCGACGACTGGATCCAGGGCGGCTCGGGGCAGGACCTGCTCCAGGGCGACCACGGGGCCCCGTTCTTCGACGACCCGGCTCAGATCAAGCCCGGCAACGACGTCTTCATCGGCCAGGTCGGCGAGAACGACTACGACACAGAGGGCGGCGACGACCTCATGTCCCAGAACGCGGCCGTTGACCGCAACGCCGGCGCCGGCGGGTTCGACTGGGCCTTCCACCAGTACGACACCGTCGCAGCCAACGACGACATGGCGATCAACAACTTCCTGCCGGGGAACCCACTGCCGGTCGTGGTCAACCGCGATCGCTGGCAGGAGACCGAGGGCGATTCCGGCTCGCCGTTCGACGACGTCATCAAGGGCGACAAGTTCGTCCCGAGCGCCCAGGGCGGTGCCGGCTTCACCGGCTGTGACGCGCTCGACCAGGCCGGCGTCGACCGCATCGGCGGCCTCGCCGCGCTGCTGCCGCCGCTGGCAGGCAACGCGCAGACCGACGTCGCCTCCGGCGGCCCGATCTGCCCGCTCAGCGGCCCGTTCTGGGGCGCGGGGAACATCCTCCTCGGCGGCGCCGGCAACGACACGATCGAGGGTCGCGGCGGTGACGACATCATCGACGGCGACAAGGCGCTGACCGTCCGGATCAGCGTTCGCACGGACCCGAACAACCCGGCGACCGAGATCGGTAGCACCGATCTCATGGAGCACCAGTACCTGCGTGACACCGCGGGGAACCCGACCGGCCCGACGCTGCAGGCGGCCGTGTTCGCCGGCACCGTCGACCCCGGCAACCTCGTCGTGGTCCGGGAGATCGTCAACCCGGGGCTGCTGCCGATCCCGTTCGTCGACACGGCCGTCTTCTCCGGCCCGCGGGCGAACTACACGATCACGCCGAACCTCAACACGACGAAGATGGTCGTGACCGACAACGTCGGCCTCGACGGCGTCGACACCCTGTACGGCATCGAGAAGCTGCAGTTCACCGACGGCATCGTCTCGATCATCCCGTCGGGCTCGCTGTCGGCGGCGTCGCTGACGTTCGCGGCGCAGACGACGAACACGACGAGCGCGGCGCAGACCGTCACGCTCACGAACGGCGGCCAGCAGCCGCTCGTGCTGACGGGTGTCGCGATCGCGGGCACGAACGCGGCCGAGTTCCTGCGGCCGGCCGGTGCGGCCGGTGGGACCTGCGCCGCGACGTCGACGCTGAACAACGGGCAGAGCTGCACGGTCGCCGTGACGTTCCGCCCGACGGCTGCGGGGTCGCGTGTGGCGACGCTGCGGTTCACCGACAACAACAACGCGGCGCCGGGCAGCGTGCAGGACGTCGCGCTGT
>JAVEEB010000465.1 GCA_030840665.1 Frankiaceae bacterium
GCCGCTGCGCGCCGTCGCGCGCTTGAACTGCCCGATGAAGCGGCAACGATGGCGGCCCTGCTGGCCGTGTACCGAGAGGTTCGACGATGAAGAGCGTGTCCGCCGTGTTGACCGTTTGCGGGCTGAGTGCCCTCATCACCACGGCTGTCGTGCTGCCCGCCGCCGCATCCGGAGCGCCGCCTGCCGTCGTACATCCGGCGACGGGCGGCGTGGGCGCGCACGTCATCGTCCTCGGCGTGCGCGGCGCGCGCTGGGAGACGTTCGACGGGTCGACGGCGCCGGGTACCGCCGGCCTGTCGCTGGCCTCCTCCCTGGGTGCCATGTCGATGCGTTCCGCTGCCGCACACACCTGCCCCGCCGACGCCTGGCTCACGATCGGGACCGGCACGCGGGCCGCCCACCCGCAAGGCTGCTCCGCCGTCGTGACCGTCTCAGCCGGCGGCGATGTCGCCGGCTTCGCCGGCCTCGCGGGCAGCAACAAGGCCGGCCCGTACGCCGCAGTGGCGGGAGCGTTCGCGGACACGCTCGGCGCGGCAGGGATCTGCACGACCGCGATCGGGCCGCTCGCCGCGCTCGCGGCCGCGCATGCCGACGGACGCGTGGACAACTATCGGGCCGACCCAACTGGGCTGACCGCCCAGGATCTGCTCGCCTGTGGCGTGACGTTCATCGACGTGCCGGCGCTGCCGGAAGGCGATGCAGTGGTCAAGCGCGTCCTCGATACGGCGGTCGGCGACGACACCCTCGGGACCGCGGCGAGGATCCTGCTCATCGGCACGGGTGATGGCACCGACCGGCTGGCCGCCGCCGCCTTCCTGGGTGCCCCCTTCGCCCCCGGCCTGATGACCTCACCGGAGGTGGGCCGCGCGCCGTACCTGCAATTGGTCGACGTGCCCGCGACGATCCTGTCCGTTTTCCATGGCGCGGTGTCCCAACCCACCTCGTTCATCGGAAGCGGGGCTGGGGTCGTCGACGTCACCAAGGCGTTTCCGCAGCGCCTCCAGGCGGTCCGTTCTGCCGCGATCGCCACTGAGACCCGCGCGACCACGTTTCCCTTGTTCGTCGGGCTCTTGCTCGGCGTACAACTCGTGGCCTGGTTGGGTTTGTGGGCGCTGTGGCGTCGCACCACGGTGCTGCCGCGCCGGCGCGCCGTTGCGCTGGCGGCCGGCGGTCTCGGTCTCGGGGGAGAGGCGGCGCCGGCGGCGAGTTTCCTTGCCTCGCTCGCCCCTTGGCAGACGAGCTCGCTGCCGCTCCTGCTCGTCGTAGGGGCGACGCTCTTCGCATCGGCGGCGTTGGCGGCCGCGGCGGCCCGGGCCCGTCGACGGGGTCCGGTGGCTCCCATCGGGGCGATCTGCGCCGTGGGGGCTCTGGTGCTGGCGTTCGACGTCGTGTACGCCTCTCGACTGCAGTTCAACGCGGTGCTCGGCTACGACGCCATCACCGCCGGCCGGTTCCGTGGATTCGGCAACCTGGCGTCCGGCATCTTCACGGCGGTCAGCCTCCTCGCGATCGGTGTGGTGTCGGGGCGCCAAGCCACCTCGCGGGGCCGGCTGCTGGCCGCCCTGGGCGGCGGGGCACTGGCAGTGACGGTGATCGGCGCACCCATGTGGGGGGCGGATGTCGGCGGGGTGTTGGCGTTGCTGCCCGCCGTCGTGGTCCTGGCGTTGCTCGTGAGCGGACGGCGGGTGAGCCCCGCGAAGGCCCTTCTGGGCGCCCTGGCCGCCGTCGTGGTCGTGGGTCTGCTCGGCCTGCTCGACGCGGCGCGTGTCCCGGAGAAGCGGACGCATCTGGGGCGCTTCGTGGCATCCCTGTCCGACGGCACCGGTGGTGTCACCATCTCCCGGCGTTTCGCGGCCGACGCCCATCTGCTCGCGAACCCGCTGTCGTTGCTGTTGCTCGCCGTTTGTGCCGTGGCCGCGTGGATCGTCTTTCGCCGTCCTCCGGCCGGGCTCCGGGCGCTGTTCGCCGCCCATCCGGAACTTCACGCTGCGGTGTTGGCGACGGCGGTCGCCGCCGCCATCGGGCTGATCGTCAACGACTCGGGCATCGCGGTGCTCGCGGGAGCCGCCCTCGTGGTGGCGCCTGCGGTGGGGGCGGCGGCCGCGTACGAATCGCTCGGCGCCATCGAGGAGCGGCGCGGGATCGCCGCACTGTCGGACGCAGTGTTACCGTGAACTCCCGTGAGTCGTGCGGGTCCCTCCCGCCGCGTTGACCACGGGAGCTGCCGCCAATGCCTTCGCCTGAGCCGACCAAGCACATCTTTGTCACCGGGGGCGTCGCCTCCTCGCTCGGCAAGGGCCTCACCGCCTCGTCCCTCGGCATGCTGCTGAAGGCGCGCGGCCTGCGGGTCACGATGCAGAAGCTCGACCCCTACCTCAACGTCGACCCCGGCACCATGAACCCCTTCCAGCACGGCGAGGTGTTCGTCACCGACGACGGCGCGGAGACCGACCTCGACGTCGGCCACTACGAGCGGTTCCTCGACACGAACCTGCACGGCTCCGCGAACGTGACGACCGGCCAGGTGTATTCGAACGTGATCGCCAAAGAGCGTCGCGGCGAGTATCTCGGCGACACGGTGCAGGTCATCCCGCACATCACGAACGAGATCAAATCGCGTGTACGACGGATGGCGGCGGCCGACGTCGACGTCGTGATCACCGAGGTCGGTGGCACGGTGGGCGACATCGAGTCGCTGCCGTTCCTCGAGTCGATCCGCCAAGTGCGTCAAGAGGTCGGCCGCGACAACTGCTTCTTCCTGCACATCTCGCTCGTGCCGTACATCGGCCCGTCCGGAGAGCAGAAAACCAAGCCCACACAGCATTCTGTGGCCGCCTTGCGCCAGGTCGGCATCCAGCCGGACGCCATCGTCTGCCGGTCGGATCGACCCATCCCCGCTTCCCTGAAGCGCAAGGTGGCGAACATGTGCGACGTCGACGAGGAGGCCGTGGTCTCCGCGCCGGATGCTCCGTCGATCTACGACATCCCCCGGGTGCTGCACGCCGAGGGTCTCGATGCGTACGTCGTACGACGTCTCGGTCTGCCTTTCCGTGACGTCAACTGGACGGAATGGGACGACCTGCTGCGCCGCGTCCACCACCCGGCCAAGAGCGTGACGATTGCGTTGGTCGGCAAGTACATCGACTTGCCGGACGCGTATCTGTCGGTCACCGAGGCGCTCCGGTCGGGTGGCTTCGCCAACGACGCCAAGGTCGAGATCCGGTGGGTCCCGTCCGATGACTGCGAAACTCCCGAAGGTGCGGCCCATGCCCTGGCGGGAGTCGACGGCGTCCTCGTGCCGGGCGGCTTCGGGGTGCGCGGCATCGAGGGCAAGCTCGGCGCCATCCGGCACGCGCGCGAACACCGCATTCCGCTCCTGGGCCTGTGCCTCGGCCTGCAGTGCATGGTCATCGAGTCGGCCCGCAACCTCGCCGACCTGGCGGACGCCAACTCCGCCGAGTTCGACGCGGCGACGCCGCACCCGGTGATCGCGACCATGGCAGAGCAGCGCGACGTCGTCGCCGGCGAGCGAGACATGGGCGGCACGATGCGACTCGGCCTCTACCCGGCGAAGCTCACTGCCGGATCGGTCGTCGCCGAGGTGTACGGGGCGCCGTACGTCGACGAGCGGCATCGCCACCGGTACGAAGTCAACAACGCCTATCGCGCCCAGCTGGAAGCGGCCGGGCTCGTATTCTCGGGGACGTCGCCGGACGGTCGGCTGGTGGAGTT
>JAVEEB010000470.1 GCA_030840665.1 Frankiaceae bacterium
TCGTCACCCTCGAGGACCTCATCGAGGAGGTCATCGGCGACATCCGCGACGAGTACGACATCAGGACCGGCGCCACCGGCCGGCTGCTCAGCGGCGAGGTCGAGGTCGACGGGCTGCTCAACCTGGACGACTTCGCCGACGAGACCGGCGTGGCGCTGCCGGACGGGCCGTACGAGACGGCCGCCGGCTACGTCATGGCGCAGCTCAGCCGGCTCCCGGTGATCGGCGACACTGTGCCCGCGCCCGGCGCGGTCCTCACCGTCACCGCCCTCGACGGCCGGCGCGTCTCGCGCCTGCGCGTCATGCCCGACACGCACGACGAGGCCGCGAGCGATCCCGGTGACGAGCCCGACGGGTCGGCGGAGGCGGATATTCCGGCCGGCGCCTCGTAGGCGTAGGGCAGAATCGCACGGTGACCGCACCCACCCCTGCCCCCGACCGCCGCCGGATCCTGTCCGGCATCCAGCCGACAGCCGACTCGTTCCACCTCGGCAACTACCTCGGGGCGGTCAGCCGCTGGGTGCCGATGCAGGACTCCGCGGACGCCTTCTACATGATCGCCGACCTGCACGCGATCACCGTCGAGCAGGACCCGGCCGTGCTGCGCCACCGGACCCGCGTCGCCGCCGCGCAACTGCTGGCCGTGGGCCTCGACCCGGCCAAGTGCACGCTCTTCGTCCAGTCGCAGGTGCCGGAGCACGCTGAGCTGGCGTGGATCCTCGGCTGCCTCACGGGCTTCGGTGAAGCCGGGCGGATGACGCAGTTCAAGGACAAGTCGAGCAAGGTCGGCGCCGAGCGGGCGAGTGTCGGCCTCTTCACGTACCCGGTCCTGCAGGCCGCGGACATCCTGCTCTACCGCGCGAACGCCGTCCCCGTCGGCGAGGATCAGCGCCAGCACCTCGAGCTCACCCGCGTGCTCGCGCAGCGGTTCAACGCGCGCTACGGCCCGACGCTGACGGTGCCCGAGCCCGAGATGGTGAAGGGCATCGCCAAGATCTTCGACCTGCAGAACCCGACCGCGAAGATGAGCAAGTCGGCCGACTCGCAGGCCGGGGTCATCGACCTGCTGGAGGACCCGAAATCCCTGCGGAAGAAGGTCCGTTCCGCCGTTACCGACTCCGGCCACGAGGTGGCGATCGACCCCGAGAACAAGCCGGGGGTCACGAACCTGCTCGTCATCTACTCGGCACTCACCGGCCGGTCGATGGAAGACATCGCGGCACAGTACGGCGACTCCGGGTACGGCGGCCTCAAGGTCGACCTCGCCGAGGTCGTCGTCGAATGGGCGACTCCCATCCAGGAGCGGACGCGGGCCTACCTGGAAGATCCGGCGGCCCTGGACTCGGTGCTCGCGGCGGGCGCGCGGCGCGCGCGCGAGGTCGCCGCGGCGACGATGGCCGACGTGCGCGAACGCACCGGCTTTCTGGTGGGCACGAGCTTGATGGGTACGGCGTAGCGCGTGGCCCGACAGACCATCGGCGTGGCGATCGGGATCCCCGAGCCGTTCAAGTCGCAGCTGCAGGACGCGCGCGAGAGGTACGGCGACCCCAACTCCTCGGACATCCCGCCCCACGTGACCCTCCTGCCGCCGACCATGGTCGAGGGGCTGCAGATGCCGATCGTCGAGCAGCATCTGCGGAAGGTCGCGGCGTCGCGGCGGCCGTTCCTGCTGCATCTGCGGGGCACCGGCACGTTCCGGCCCGTGTCCCCGGTCGTGTACGTGACGGTGGCGGAGGGCGTGAGCGACTGCGAGGAGATCGAGCGACAAGTCAGGGGCGGGCCCATGCGCCGGCAACTGAAGTTTCCGTACCACCCGCACGTGACCGTTGCGCATGATGTGCGGGCGGAACTTCTCGACCGGGCGTTCGCCGAGATGGCCGATTTCGACACCGTGTTCGAGGTCGCCGGCTTCCAGCTTTTCGAGAAGACGCAGGACGTCTGGCGCCCCATGGAGGAGTACCCGTTCAATGGCTGAGGACCCCGCCGAGTTGCTGGCCGAGTACCGGCGCAGCATCGACAACCTGGACGCCGCGCTCGTGCATCTGCTCGCCGAGCGCTTCAACTACACGCAGAAGGTCGGCGAGCTCAAGGCCCGCTGGCAGCTGCCGGCCGCCGACCCCGCCCGCGAGTCGTTGCAGATCGCCCGGCTGCGGGCCCTCGCCGTCGACGCCGGCCTCGATCCCGCGTTCGCCGAGAAGTTCCTCGCGTTCGTGATCCAAGAGGTGCTCCGGCACCACGAGGCGATTGCCAGCCGCAGCTAGGAGCTATTCGTCGGAGCGCCGTACCCGGATATTCGAGGTGAAGGTCGGCTCCGGGGTCGGCGGCACGACGATTTCCGTGATGGCGCCGCGACGCGAGTGCGGCAGCCGGTCGCCCTCGTCGATGTCGTCGAACGACGGGAAGTTGTCGCGCCGCCTGCGTGAAGCCCACAGCGCGACCACGCCGGCGAGGAGCACCCCGCCGCCGATCCCGCCGATGAGGGCGATCGGAATGTTCGTCGAGATGCCGGCGGACGCTGCCGCGCTCGTGACCGGGGGCGTGGCAACGATGGCCGGCGAGCTGGGATCTACGGAGGGGCCCGCCGACGGGTCCGTGCCAGGCACGACCGGCGGAACCGGGTCGACCAGGGTGCCGACGGCGGTCACCTTGTCCTCGTTCGCGAATCCCCAGTCCAGCAACGCCGCCGCGTCGTGCCACACCAGCGGCTGAGCGTGCATGAGCGTCACGATGAGGCGGTGCCCGTTGCGACCGGCGGCGCCGATGTACGTCGCCTGCGCGGCCACCGTGTAGCCGTTCTTGATGCCGAGCGCGCCGTCGTAATTGAGCAGCAGTTTGTCGTGCGTGAAGATCTGGAAATGCTGCTTGCGCGGGGCAGGAAATTCTGCGCTCTTCGTCATGACGTACGACACGAACGACGGAATCTGCAGCCCCGCCTTACCGAAGAGCGCCAGGTCGTACGCCGAGGACCGCTGCCCCGCCGCGTCCAGGCCGTTGACGGTCTTGACCGTGGTGTCGAAGCCCTGGAGCCGCTTCGCCTCGGCGGTCATCTTCACGATCGTCGCGGCCGGTCCCCCGACGGGGTGGGAGAGCGCCAGTGCGGCGTCGTTGCCTGAGACCATCAGCATCGCGCGGAAGAGGTCGTCGGCCGAGTACTTCACATGCTCGACGATCCCCACCCGGCTGCCGTCGACCGCGGTGTCGTCGTAGGTGGCCTCGATGCGCGTCGCCGGGGGAATGAGCGGCAGGAGGGTGATCGCCGTCAGGACCTTGATCGTGCTGGCGGGCATGTAGCGGCCGTGCGGGTCGCGGGCGGCGAGGATTTCGCCCGTGTCGAGGTCGGCCAGCACGAAGGAGGACGCGTCCAGCGTCGGCAGTGGCTTCGCGCCGGGGCCGAGGTGGACGAGGGTGCGGTGCGACGCGAGCTCGTACCCGCCGATGACGGTGACGGCATGCGCGGGCGTGGCGGGCCCCCAGCAGGTGGCGGCGGCAACGGCGGCCGACAGGGCGGCGGCGGCGGCGCGGGCAAATGTCCGGGGCATTGCGCGAGGTTATCCCGAAGGCGCGGCGGGCGGAGACCTCTTGGCCCGTGAGGGGAGGTAAGTGTTCTGTTCCGGCGGCGGATCCCTGGGAGCCGGCGGTCGCAACCGCGCTCGTGACGGCGCCGGGTTCGCAGGCAGGGCGACCTCGCGGCCTGTCGCCTGACGGCGCTCCGTACTATGACGAGCGGGCCGCACCTGCAGGCGGCTCTTTTCGTGGTGACCGGTGTCGGTCCCCGGACCCGGAGGCTCGATGTCCGTCAGCGAGGCTGCTCGCCCCGTCCCGAACGGCCCTGCGCCGACCCCGCGCGGCGGCCCGGGCGGCAAGACGCTCCGCAAGGACCGCTGGTGGCTCCAGCCGCTCGTCACCGTCGTCGTACTGGTGCTGTTCATCGCGTACTCGACGTGGTCGGCGTTCAACAAGGTCAATTATTTCCACGACCCGTACCTGTCGCCGTTCTTCTCCCCGTGCCTGGCCGCGAGCTGCCCGGAGCAGGTGCGCTGGGCGAGCCTGAACCTCATGCCGTGGATCTCGCCGGCCATCTACATCCTGGTGTTCCCGCTCGGCTTCCGGATGACCTGCTATTACTACCGCAAGGCCTACTACCGGTCGTTCTGGCAGTCGCCGCCGGGTTGCGCCGTCGCCGAGCCGCACAAGAAGTACACGGGCGAGACGCGCCTCCCGCTGATCCTGCAGAACCTGCACCGCTACTTCCTGTATTTCGCGGTGATCGTCAACCTGATCCTCGCGTACGACGCGGTCCTCGCCTTCCGCTTCCCGGCCGAGAACGGCCACCACGGCGGCTTCGGCTTCGGGGTCGGCACCGCGGTGATCACGATCAACGCGATCCTGCTGGCGATGTACACGGCGTCGTGCCACTCGTGCCGGCACCTTATCGGCGGCCGCCTCAACCACTTCAGCAAGCACCCGGTGCGTTACAAGCTCTGGGGCATCGTCAGCAAGCTCAACCCGCACCACCCCAAGTTCGCGTGGATCTCGCTGTTCGGCGTGGCCCTCACCGACGTCTACGTGCGCCTCGTCGCGTCCGGGACGATCACCGACTACCACTGGATTTTCTGATGCCGGGCACTGCACTCACCGAGTACGAGACGCACGACTACGACGTCCTTGTCATCGGCGCGGGCGGCGCCGGCATGCGCGCCGCCATCGAGGCGTCGAAGACGGGCGCGACCGTGGGGCTCGCCTGCAAGTCGCTCCTCGGCAAGGCCCACACCGTCATGGCCGAAGGCGGCATGGCCGCCGCCATGGGCAACGTGTGGGACGAGGACAACTGGCAGGTCCACTTCCGCGACACGATGCGCGGCGGCAAGATGCTCAACAACTGGCGGATGGCGCAGCTGCACGCGCAGGAGGCCCCCGAGCGCGTGTACGAGCTCGAGGACTGGGGCGCGCTGTTCGACCGCACCGAGGACGGCCGCATCCTGCAGCGCGACTTCGGCGGGCACAAGTACGCCCGCCTCGCCCACATCGGCGACCGCACCGGCCTCGAGCTGATCCGCACCCTTCAGCACCACACGATGCACCGGCAGGTCGAGGTGCACATGGAGGTCAAGATCGTGCGCCTCCTCAAGGAGGGTAAGCGGGTCGTCGGCGCCATCGGCTACCGCCGCGAGCAGGGCACGTTCATCGTGCTCAACGCCAAGGCCGTCATCCTCGCGACCGGCGGCGCCGGCAAGATCTACAAGTTCACGTCGAACTCGTGGGAGGGCACCGGCGACGGGCACGCCCTCGCCCTGTGGGCCGGCGCGGACCTCATCGACATGGAGTTCTTCCAGCTGCACCCGACGGGCATGATCTGGCCCCCGTCGGCGCGCGGACTCCTTGTCACAGAAGGCGTTCGCGGCGACGGCGGCGTCCTGCGCAACTCCGAGGGCAAGCGCTTCATGTTCGACTACATCTCGGAGTTCTTCCGCGCGGAAACGGCCGACACGGAAGCAGAAGGAGATCGCTGGTACGACGACCACGTCAACAACCGTCGTCCCCCCGAGCTGCTGCCCCGCGACGAGGTGGCTCGCGCCATCAACGCGGAGTTCAAGGCCGGCCGCGGGTCACCGCACGGCGGAGTTTTCCTCGACATCGCGTCGCGCCGGTCGGCGGAGGACATCAAGCGGCGGCTGCCGTCGATGTACCACCAGTTCAAGCACCTGGCCGGCGTCGACATCACGAGTGAAGCGATGGAGGTCGGCCCGACCGCGCACTACATCATGGGCGGCATCCGGGTGGACGCCGAGACACAGGCTGCGACGGTCCCGGGGCTTTACGCCGTCGGTGAGTGCTCGGGCGGCATGCACGGCGCGAACCGCCTCGGCGGCAACTCGCTGAGCGACCTCATCGTCTTCGGGCGCCGCGCGGGTCTGGCGGCCGCGGAGTACGCCCTCGGCCTCGCCGAGACGCCCAAGACGTGGGGCGGTCAGATCGCGCCGATCGTCGCGGAGACGCTGGCGCCGTTCGGCCGCGACACCGGGGAAAACCCGTACACGCTGCACAAAGAACTGCAGGAAGTCATGCAGAGCCTGGTCGGCATCATCCGTGTCTCCTCCGAGATGCAAGAAGCGCTCGACAAGATCGCGGACCTCAAGGAGCGGGCCAAGAACATCTCGATCGAGGGCCACGTGCAATACAACGCGGGCTGGGGCGAGGCCACCGACGTGGCCGCGCTGCTCGACGTCGCCGAGTGCGTGACGAGGGCGGCGTACACACGCACGGAAAGTCGTGGCGGTCACACGCGCGACGACTTCCCGGCGACCGACAAGACGTACTGGGGCACGGTCAACAACTCCTTGCACAAGGTCGGCGACGACATCACCATCACGCAGACGCCGCTGCCCCAGATGCCCGCAGAACTTCAGGCGCTGTTCGAGGAGGTCAAGGCATGACGGAGCTCGCCGATCGCCCGACAGCGTTGCCCGCTGCCACTGACAAGTCCGACGTGCAGGGCACGGCGGAGATGCGTGTGTGGCGCGGGGACGGCACCACCGGCCAGTTCGTCGACTACACGGTCGACGTCAACGAGGGCGAGGTCGTTCTCGATGTGATCCACCGGCTGCAGGCCGAGCAGGCCGGCGACCTCGCGGTGCGCTGGAACTGCAAGGCCGGCAAGTGCGGCTCGTGCAGCATGGAGATCAACGGCAAGCCGCGCCTCGCCTGCATGACGCGCATGGAGACGCTGCCGAAGGGCGAGCAGGTCACCGTCGCACCGATGCGCGCCTTCCCGGTGATCCGCGACCTGGTGACCGACGTCTCGTACAACTACGAGAAGATGAAGTCCGTCCCCGAGCTCAAGCTGGCCGAGCGCAAGGAGGGCGAGGTGCACCGCATGGCGCAGGAGGACATCTCGCGCCTGCAGGAGTTCCACAAGTGCATCGAGTGCTTCATGTGCCAGAACGTCTGCCACGTGATCCGCGACCACGACGAGAACAAGCCCGCGTTCGCCGGTCCCCGCGTCTTCCTCAAGTACGCGGAGCTCGACATGCACCCGCTCTCGACGCAGCACGGCGAGAAGGTCGCGTACGACGAGGGTGGTCTCGGTTACTGCAACATCACGAAGTGCTGCAGCGAGGTCTGCCCCGAGGACATCCACATCACGGACAACGCGATCATCCCGATGAAGGAACGCATCGCGGACCGCAAGTTCGAGCCGATCGTCTGGCTCGGCGACATCCGCTCGGCACGCAAGGACGCAAAGCAGCAGAAGAAGCGCTAGCGCACCTCGGGCATGATCAGCGTGATGACACTGTTGCGCAGCTAGGCACGCGTGGGGCGGGCCGACCGGGGAGGACGACCGATACGCGGCGTGCTCCGTCCGCGCCCGGCTCGCCGCTGTCCGTGCGGGCGCCGCCACCGCCATCGTCGCCCTGGCGGCGATCGTCGCAGCCGTGGAGGGCTGGGTCGTCCTGGCATCCGCGGGCGTCATCTCCGCGACCGCCGGCCTGGCGCACCTACTCGTGTGGCTCGGCTTCGCTCCCGCCGACTTCTCGGACTAGAGAACCGGAACCTTCAGCACGCCGGCCGCGTGTCACAAGAGGTAACACCCTCGTGTTCCTCGGCGCCGCTCCTTGCCCGATATGCGAAGATATCTGTTTGTTGTCCGAATCAGTTGGGAGGTGGCGACCATGTACGCAGCCATCGCTATCGGAGTTGTCGTCCTGGTGGGCGCCGCCCTGCTCTTCCGTCGCCGGGACACCGGCTACAAGGTGGACGAGTTCGCGCGTGCCCGCTCCCTGACGACGGAATGGGCCCGTCGCTCGTCGGCGGAACCGGTCGTCGAGCCGCCTGCGGACGCGGGGAAGAAGCGGTCGGGCGAGGACCGGCGCGACTCGCCGGACGCCTGAGCGCCGAGCGCCGCCGGCGAAAGTACCGGTCGCCGTGACCCGTGCACGGCGACTCTCAGCGCCCGGCGTACCGGCCGCTCGCCGTACTGACGATCAACGCTCAAGCAACCCGGCCCCGCCGTCGATAACTGGCGCACTGGGGGGCAACGGGGCGTAATTCTGCGTCCGATCGGGCCCTTCGTGATGCGGCACCGCCGCAGGATCGGAGTGGTCGGCAGCATGCTGATCTTCGCCATCGTCGCCGTGCTCGTCGCCGCCGCGGTCGTCACCTTCGTGCTCCTGTACAACCGGCTCATCAAGCTGCGCCAGCGTGTGAAGGCCGCGTATGCGCAGATCGACGTGCAGCTCAAGCGCCGCTACGACCTCATCCCGAACCTCGTCGAGTCCGTGAAGGGCTACGCGGCGCACGAGGCCGACACGCTGCAGGCCGTCACCAACGCGCGCGCCGCGGCCGTCGGCGCGAGCGGAGTGGCCGACGTCGCCGCCGCGAACGGTGTCCTGACGAACGCGCTCGGCCGCCTGTTCGCAGTGTCCGAGGCGTACCCGACGTTGCGCGCGAACGAGAACTTCCTCCAGCTCCAGCACGAGCTCACGGCGACCGAGGACCGCATCTCCTTCTCCCGGCAGCACTACAACGACTCGGTGATGGAGTACAACACGGCGATCGAGACGTTCCCGTCGAGCCTCGCCGCCGGCCCCGCCCATGCGACTCCCGAGGTGTTCTTCGAGCTTCCCGCGACCGACGTCGCGCGCGACGTGCCGAACGTCCGGTTCTGACCGGTGGGCTCACACACCGGCATGTACGCGGCGATCGCCGCGAACCGGCGGCGGTCGATCGGCCTCATCCTCGCGGGCTTCGTCCTGCTCGCCGTGGTGATGGCGGCCGTCGGGTTGGTCCTCGGCGTGAACATGTCGCTCGTGGCGCTCGTCGCAGTGCCCGTCGAACTCGGCGGCACCTGGGCCGCCTGGTACCACTCGGACCGGCTGGCCCTCATGGCGACGGGAGCGACGCAGATCACCGCGTCCCAGGCGCCGCAGCTGTACAACCTCGTCGAGAACATGGCGCTGTCGTCGGGCCTGCCGATGCCGAAGATCGCCATCGTGCACGACGAGGCGCCGAACGCGTTCGCGACCGGTCGCGACCCGCAGCACGCGACGATCGCCGTCACCACTGGCCTTCTCGCCATCATGCAGCGCGACGAGCTCCAGGGCGTCATCGCGCACGAGATGGCGCACATCGTCAATCAGGACACGCGCACCATGGCGCTCGTCGTCACGATCTGCGGATCCGTCGCGCTCGTCTGCGACCTCGCGTCGCGCATGTTGTTCTGGGGCGGCAGCCGCCGCTCCAGCGACAACAACCCGGTCGTGCTCGTCGTCGGCATCGTCGCGATCGTCCTTGCACCGCTGGCCGCGCTGCTCATCCAGGCCGCGACGTCCCGGTCCCGCGAGGCGCTCGCGGACAGCACCGCCGTCAAGCTCACCCGCAACCCGACGGGTCTGCGCAAGGCGCTCGAGAAGCTCGACGCCAACAGCAGCGTCGTGCGGCAAACGTCGCGCGCCACCGCGCACCTGTGGATCGAGTCTCCGCTGGACCGGCGCGACGCCACGAACCGCATGTTCGACACGCACCCGCCCCTGTCGCAGCGCATCGCCTCGTTGCGCCGCATGGAGGGTGCGCCCGTCGAAGCCCCGCCGGCGGCGATCCCGGCTGCGGCTCCCGCGCCGGTCCCGGCCCCCACTGGGGCTCCCGCACCGCTCGGCAGCCCCGGAACCGTCCCGATCCCGGGGCTGCCATTTCCGGTACCGATCCCGGGGCTGCCATTTCCGGTACCGATCCCCCCGCCGGCGCCGGCAACAGCCGACGCGGCGAGCCACGGGTGGACGCAGGTGCCCGCGCAGAGCGGGTCGGTCGCGCGCGACGTGCTGCCGCGCTGACCGCCCTGACCGCGCGGCCCGGGCGAGGATCAGCTCAGGTGCAGGGTCGCGTGCGGAGGTCGCGGACGTAGTCGTCCGGGGCGCCGGCCGCCTCAGCCGCGTCCGCCATCAGGCCGAGGTAGCGAGCCCCGGGCAAGCCCCCTTCGTACCCGTCCAGCACGTACGTCCAGGCCAGCACCTCGCCGTTGAGCGTGTGAACCCGGACGCGCACCTTGCGATAGAGGCCCGTGTCGGCGCACTCCCAGTGGTCGAGGGCGACGAAGTCTGCGTCGGTGAGGTCGTACAAGCCGACAAAAACGTGGGCGTCCGGGTCGGCGTCCTCGACGATCGTGGCGAGCGCGCCCTGCCAACCGAGGTCCTCGCCACCGAACGTGACCCGCCAGCCGACGACCCAGCCGGTTGAGGAAAAGGGTGAGTGCGGGCAGCGCTCATGCATCTGCCGGGGATCGAGATTGCTGCCGTACGCCGCATATAACGCCACGGATCAAGCCTAACGGCACGGGCGCCGGGAGCCCCGCAGACGCGGCGCCGGGCGCGCGAATGGTACGACAGGACGATGCAGCGAATCGTGATCGTCGGCGGGGGCCCCGCGGGCTATGAGGCAGCGCTCGTCGCGCGCCAGTACGGGGCGAGTGTCACCGTCATCGAACGGGACGGCGCAGGTGGGGCGTGCGTCCTGACGGACTGCGTGCCGAGCAAGACGCTGATCGCGAGCGCGCAGGGCATGACCGCCTTCACCGACGCCGCGACGCTCGGGATCCGGCTGCGCGACGCGGACGACGTCCCCGTCGAGAACGTGCAGGTCGACCTGGCGGTCATCAACCGCCGGGTACGTCGCCTCGCGGAGACGCAGTCGGGCGACATCCGGCGCCGGCTCGAGCGCGACGGCGTCGAAGTGCTGACGGGCAGCGGCCGCCTCCTGTCGCCGCGGAAGGTCGAGGTCGTGGAGGGCGACGACGCCGGCCGGACTTTCGACGCCGACGCGGTGCTCCTCGCGATGGGGGCGACCCCGCGCGTGCTGCCGGGCTCCGAGCCGGACGGCGAACGCATCCTGTCGTGGCGCGAGCTGTACACCCTCAAGGAGCTGCCTGAGCACATCGTCGTCATCGGGTCGGGCGTGACCGGCGCCGAGTTCGCGAGCGGCTACCTGCAGCTCGGCGCGGCGGTGACCCTGGTGTCCAGCCGGGACCGCGTCCTGCCCGGCGGGGACGAGGACGCGGCGCTTCAGCTGGAAGAGGTGCTGACGCGGCGCGGGATGACGATCCTCAAGCACGCGCGCGCTCAGAAGGTCCGGCGCACCGCGGACGGGGTCGTCGTCGAGCTGGAGGACGGCCGCACCGTCTCGGGTTCGCACGCGCTGGTCGCGGTGGGCGTCGTACCGAACACGTCTGGAATGGGCCTCGAGGACGTCGGCGTCGCGATGGACCGCGGCTTCGTCACCATCGACAAGGTGGCGCGGACCAACGTGCCAGGGGTGTACGCGGCCGGTGACTGCACGGGGGTGTTCATGCTGGCGTCGGTCGCCGCGATGCAGGGGCGCACCGCGATGTGGCACGTCCTCGGCGAGGCCGTGGCGCCGATCCGCCTCGGGACCGTGGCGTCGACGATCTTCACCGACCCGGAGATCGCCAGCGTCGGCGTGTCCCAGGAGGACGTGGAGTCGGGCAAGATCAACGCCGAGACGATCAGGCTGCCGTTGGCGACCAACGCGCGGGCGAAGATGCAGGGCATCGGGGACGGCTTCGTGAAGCTCTTCGCGCGGCCCGGGTCGGGCACAGTCCTGGGCGGTGTGGTGGTGGCCCCGCGAGCCTCGGAGCTCATCCTGCCGATCTCGCTGGCGGTGCAGCACGGGATCACAGTGGGCCAGCTGGCGCACACGTTCTCGGTGTATCCGTCGCTGTCGGGCAGTATCACCGAGGCCGCCCGCCAGCTGATGGTGAAGACCGTCAGCGGTTAGCCGGTTCCACCACTCAGGGCCGCATGCCTGGCCACGCCTCGGGCGGCGGCGGCCCGCTGTCCGGGTGCTTCGGAACGGGCAGGCCGTGCTGGCGCAGCCGCGCGTCGCGGATCTCCTCCGAGAACGGCGCGGCGATCAGGAGGGTGCTCAGGACGAGCAAGGCGGGCAATGCGACGTGTACGGCGACCGGGCCCGGCACGAACACCCCGGCCGCCACGAACGGCGCGACCTGCCCGAGGACGCGCAGGACGACGCG
>JAVEEB010000485.1 GCA_030840665.1 Frankiaceae bacterium
GTCGCCCACATCACGCGATCGTGAACGAGCCCGCGACCCCCGCCGTAGCCCAGGTATTCGACGACGCACGGCAACGGCTCCGGCCCGCGGTGCGCGGGCAGGTGCAGCCAGCCGCGGATCGTGTCGCCGCCGAACCCGCGGAAGGTCACGTCGTACGACTCGAGAGTCCGCAGCGGCTGATCGACGGCGGTGAACGTCGCCTCGATGTCCACACTGCGCGTCTCCGCGAGCGTGCGCGCCCAGAACTCGTCGAAATCGTCCGGCTCGGCGACGTCGGGGGCGTAGGTGCGAAGTTCGGACAGCGGAAAATCGATCAGCGGCATGCCATCGACGGTATCCGGTCGCGTCAGGGTGACGACGACCCCGGCCGCCCCCCCACGACGACGGGCTCGATCGCCAGCGTGATCCCGAACTGGACCGCGATCTCTTTCCGAATGTCGTACGCGAGCGCCAGGATGTCGCTCGTCGAGGCGTGGCCGCGATTCGTGAGCGCGAGGGTGTGCTTGGTCGACAGGCGCGCGTCTCCGGTGCCGTAGCCCTTCCCGAAGCCGGCGCGTTCGATGAGCCACGCGGCCGACGTCTTGACGAGCTGGCCGTCCCCGTCCCCGTCGCGGGCGACATGGCTGCCGCGATCCCGGTCGCCGGCAGCGAACCGGGGCGCCTCCGCCGGAAGGGCCGCTGCCTGGTCCGGCGTCAGGACCGGGTTCGTGAAGAACGAACCGGCGCTCCACGTGTCGTGGTCGGCCGCGTCGAGCACCATGCCCTTGGACCGGCGCAGGTCGAGCACCGCGGCGCGTACGTCCGCCAGCGGTGCGGAGCCGCCCACCTCGATCCCGAGCCGGCGGGCCAGCTCTTCGTACCGGATCGGGCAGCTCTGCGCCGCGACCGGCAGCGAGAGGTGCACAGTGAGCACGACGTACCGGTCGGACCCCTTGAAAACGCTGTGCCGGTAGGAAAAACCGCAGTCCTCATTGGCCAGGACAACCACCCGATCGGCGCGCCGATCGAAGGCGAGCACCTGAAGGAGCGTCTGCGCGATCTCGGCGCCGTAGGCCCCCACGTTCTGCACGGGCGTGGCACCGACGCGGCCGGGGATGCCGGCGAGCGTCTCCACCCCGGCCCTGCCCTCGTCCACCATCCGCGCGACAAAGCCGTCCCAATCCTCGCCGGCCGCAGCCCGGACGACGTCCCCGTCGCTCTCGATCCCCGTCGTGCCGATCCGCAGGACCGTCCCGGGGAAGCCCTCGTCGGCGACCACGAGGTTGCTGCCGCCGCCGACGACCAGCAGCGGCGTGCCCGAGGCGTCGGCCGCGCGGACGGCGTCGAGGACGGCCTCGTCGGTCGTGGCGTCGATGAATCGGGCAGCCGGGCCGCCGACGCGCAGCGTGGTGAGATCCGCCAGATGCACGCGACCGTCGCGGCGGGTGGCGTCGGGGGCTGGCACGCGGCCAGCCTAACGGGGGTGCGCGCACCCCGCGGCGCAGCAACGGGTTCAGGTCCGGCCTCGATACGCTGACCTCGTGCTCCCCACGGTGACAGCGACGCGCTACGTCACGCCTCTGCGGGAGGGCGGCTCGCTGCCGGGGCTCGTGGAGTGCGACGACCTCGGCACGTACGTCGTGAAGTTCACCGGCGCCGGCCAAGGCCCGAAGGCCCTCGTCGCCGAAGTCATCGCCGGCGAGTTGGCGCGCCGCCTCGGCCTGCGCGTCCCCGACCTCGTGCTCGTCGACCTCGATCCCGTCATCGCGCGCGCCGAGCCGGACGAGGAAGTGCAGGACCTGCTGCGGGCCAGTCCCGGGCTCAATCTGGGGCTCGACTACCTCCCCGGCTCGCTCGGCTTCGACGCCGCTGCCTTTCCCCCGGATCCCGAACTGTCGGCGCGCATCCTGTGGTTCGACGCGCTGGTCGGCAACGTCGACCGCAGCTGGCGCAACACGAATTTGCTCATGTGGCATGGGGATTTGTGGCTCATCGACCACGGCGCGTCACTGTACTTCCACCACAATTGGCCGCGGGCGTCCACGAACATCCTTCGTGTGTACGACGTGAACGACCACGTGCTCACGCAATTCGCCAAGGGGCTGCCCGCGGTCAACGCCGAGCTGCAGCCGCTCGTGACGCGCGAGCTGCTGACGGAGGTCGTGGCACTGGTGCCCGAGGAATGGCTGCTGCCGGAGGACGGTGTCGCCGACCTGCGCGGGGCGTACGTCGAGCACCTCCTCGCGCGTGCGGCCGCTCCCGAGGTCTGGCTGCCGGCGGTGGCGCAATGACGCGTCAGCCCTTTGAGCGTCAGCCCTTTGAGTACGCAGTGATCAGGGTGGTGCCGCGCGTCGATCGCGGCGAGTTCGTCAACGCGGGCGTGGTCCTCTACTGCCAGAACCTCGATTACCTGTGTGCTCTGACGTCGGGCGACGACGCGCGCCTCCTCGCTCTCGACCCGGGGCTCGACCTCGCCGGAGTGCGGGCGGCGCTGTTGGCGTTCACCGAGACCTGCACCGGCGACTCGGGGCCGGCGGGCGACGAGATGTCGAGGGGCCAGCGATTCCGCTGGTTGACCGCCCCCCGCAGCACTGTCGTCCAGACAGGCCCGGTGCACACCGGTTTGACCGCGGACGCGGGCGCCGAACTGCAGCGGTTGCTCGCCGTTCTCGTGGGTTAAACCCACGCGATCGGGGGTAGCCGGTCTGTCCATACCAGCAGGTCAGAGACACTTTTGTGGCCTAACGGCCATCAGGTGACGTGGGTCACAGTTGTTGCCGGAGGGTAAGGGGACCCTCAAGTGCGGACCCACCCGGGGCCGGCAGCGAAGGGGTGTGCGATGACGACAACGTCCCCGCCGGCCACGGCCGACGCCATCCGAAGCACGATTCCCGCCCGGATCGACCGGCTGCCATGGTCGCCGTTCCACTCGCGGATGGTCACGGCACTCGGCATCGCGTGGATCCTCGACGGGCTGGAGATCACCGTCGCGGGTGCCGTCGCCGGAAAGCTGAGCGACGCGTCAACGCTAGGGCTCACGGCAGCCCAGGTCGGTCTGGTCGCCACGGTCTACCTCATCGGCGAGGTCGTCGGCGCTCTCGTGTTCGGCAAGATGTCGGACCGGCTGGGGCGCAAGAAGCTGTTCATGCTGACGCTGGGGGTCTACCTGGTGGGCAGCGGCTTGACGGCCGCGACGTTCGGTCACAGCGGCCTGTGGGTGATGTTCTTCTACGCCACCCGCTTCATTGCCGGCATGGGCATCGGCGGCGAGTATGCGGCCATCAACTCCGCCATCGACGAGCTGATCCCGGCCCGCTACCGGGGCCGCGTGGACATCGCGGTCAACGGGACGTACTGGGCGGGCGCACTGCTCGGCACTCTCGGCACGTTCTACTTCCTCGGCCACTTCACGAACGGCGCCGGTTGGCGCATTGGCTTCCTCCTCGGCCCCGTCCTCGGCGTCGTGATCCTGTTCGTCCGCCGCAACCTCCCGGAAAGCCCGCGGTGGCAGGTGATGCACGGGCGCGAGCAGGAGGCCAACAGGTCGATCGACTACATCGAGAAGGAAGTCGCGGGCCGGTCGGGAAGGGAGTTGCCGCCCGTCGACGAGAACAGGGCGATCGAGATCCGCCCGACGACTGAACACGGATACGTCGAACTGGCCACGGTGCTGTTCCGTCACTACCCGAAGCGTTCGGTCCTCGGCGCGACGTTGATGATCACGCAATCGTTCTTGTACAACGCGATTTTCTTCACGTACACACTGGTTTTGAAGAACTTCTACCACGTGGATCCCGACAAGGCCCCCATCTACCTCATCGCGTTCTGCGTCGGCAACCTCGCGGGACCGCTGACGATCGGCCGCCTGTTCGACACGGTCGGGCGACGCAAGATGATCGCCGGGACCTACATCATTTCCGGTGCCCTGCTTGCGATTTCGGGCTTCATGTTCAACGCCGGGATGCTGAACGCGACAACGCAGACCATCGCATGGGCGATCATCTTCTACTTCGCCTCCGCGGGAGCGTCGGCCGCCTACCTCACCGTCAGTGAGATCTTTCCGCTGGAAGTCCGGGCGAAGG
>JAVEEB010000294.1 GCA_030840665.1 Frankiaceae bacterium
GTTCGAAGGGATGTTGTCCATGGGGAATCCTTTCCTCCGCGGCCGGGTGGAACCGGCACCCCACGAACATCCATCCCCGACCTGTGGTGAACCTGTCAGCGACCAGAATTTCAGCCGGGCTTGACGGGAAAGCCTGCAAGCCGGTGACCGCCTCAGTCGCCGACGGCCCCATCGATCAGCTCCCGGATGAGATCGGCGTGACCGTTGTGGCGGGCGTACTCCTCGATCATGTGGGTGTAGATCCAGCGCAACGAGACGGCGTCGCCGCCCCGCGATCCCGTGTCCTCCAACGTCCGGGCGGCCGCCTCGACGCGGCTGATCTCGCACTGGGCCTGCCAGGCCGCGAGGTCGGCAACCCAGTCGGCACCGTCGAGGGGCACCAACTCGCTGTCGTCGATCGCCGGGTCGTACCAGATCGGCGGGGTGTCGGGCGCTGACGTCAGGACGCGCTGAAACCAGTTGCGCTCGACCTCGGCCATGTGGCGGACGAGGCCGTGCAGGGACAGCAGGGAGGAGGCGACGGGGCGCGACTTGCGGGCCGCGTCGTCCAAACCCTCGCATTTGAGCAACAGCGTGAGGCGGTGAAACTCCAACCAGGCCTCGAGCATTGGCCGTTCGGCGAGGTCGTACGGCGGCTCGGTACGGCGCGGGTCTTCCAGCATGTCGACCACGTGGTCGTCCTCCGTCGTGTCGGGTCAGGGCTTGTCTGTCGTTGCGGGGCTGGGTGAGAGTCGCTGTGCCAGGTACGCCAACGACAGCGGGTAGCGGTAGTCGATGCCGCCGTGGCCCGCGTCGAACGTCTCGAAATGCACGTCGGTCACGCCGATCTCCGCGAGCGCGTCGACCATTGCCTGGGCGCCGAGGTCGAGGAACCACTCGTCGCGCGTGCCCGCGTCGATCCAGACCGCCTTGAGCCCGCGCAGCGCATCGGCGTGCGCAGGCACCATCCGCACTGGGTCCCAGTCGAGGTAACGCTGCCAGACGTCTTCGCGGAGACGGCCGCTGCGGGTGTCGAACGGCAGCACCACCGTCCCGTCCGGCTCGGGGCAGAAGGCCGCGCTGCAACCGAGCGTCATGAGGAGCGTCATGTCGGTGGACTTCGTTGCGCCCGGGCGTTTCCGGAAGTCGTCCCACCAGGCCCAGATGTCGCCGCCGTACTCGCGCAGCGCCCGCGTCGCCTTGCCGAACTCCTCGATGTAGCAGTACGCGTCGCCCGCGTCGCCCGCGTGCGACGCGAAGCCGCCGAACAGGTCCGGCCGCAGCATCGGGGTGATGAAGGCCCCGAAGCCGCCGCTCGATTTCCCGCTGACGCCGCGGTGTGCCGGCGCGTCGAGCGTGCGGTAGTGCGCGTCCACCCAGGTGACGACGTCGTTGCAGAGGTACGAGTGGTAGTTGCCGACCGCGGGGGAGTCCACGAACTGCGATCCGCCGTACAAGGTCCACGCGTCGACGAAGACCACGATGGCGGGCGGAGCGTCGCCGCGGGCGAACACGCCGTCCGCCGCCTCGGGAAAGGTGAGCCGGTACGCGGAGCGGTTGTCCCACATCGCCACGTGGCCGGTGTAGCCCTGCAGGACGTAGATGCTCGGGTAGCGGCGGTCGGGCTCGTCGTCGTACCCCGGCGGCACGTAGACGTTCAGTGGCCGCTCGGCCGGGTCGCCCAGCGGGTTGCCGCGCAGGGACTCGAACGGCAACACGTGCCGGTCGAGACGGCCGGCCAGCTCGGAGGACCAAGGCAGTGGCATGGGGACCTCGCTTCGTCAGCGGAGCCGTCGGCCCCGAACGCTCCGGCCAGGCTAGCCGCCCCGTCTCGCGCCTGCGTGTCACGCTCCGCGTCCGCCCTGCTCGCGACCGGCGGCGTTAGCCTGCCGACCATGGCGACTCGTGCTCCCGCGCGCCCTCCGGCGCGCAAAGCAGCAGCGAGCCGGCCTAGCCGTGCTCGTCGACCGGCCGGCCGGCCGCCCCGCCGCGCCGCAACCCCGTTCCCGGTTCGCCTGGCGAGGGCGTTCTGGCGCGCGCTGGTTGGCCTGTGGCGCTTCATCGGTCGCGGCTTCGGCGCCGTCGCCCGCTCTATCGGCCGCAATGCCCAGGGCATGGACGTCGCCCACCGCCGCGACGGTCTGGGGCTCAGCGCGATCGCCGCGGCGGTCGTCATCGCGTACGTCGTGTGGTTCCACGGCCATGGGCTGATCGCCAAGGCGGTCGTCGTGGTCGTCGTCGGCGCCATCGGCTCCGTCACCTCGGCCGTCCCGCCGTTGCTGCTGATCGCCGCGTGGCGGCTCATGCGCAAGCCCCCCGAGGAGGAGACCCGCGGGCGGCGCACCATCGGCGCCCTTGCCCTGACGGCGGCCGTCCTCGGGATCGTGCACATCGCGCACGGCGTGCCCACCCCGCTCAGCGGCGCGACGAAGATGCGCCACGCGGGTGGCATCGGCGGCTTCCTCGTCTCGTCGCCGTTGACCGCGCTCGCTCCCGCCCCGATCGTCGCGGTCCTGCTGGGGCTGCTGGCACTCTTCGGGCTCCTCGTGGTCAGCGCGACGCCACTGCACGCCGTCCCTGACCTGATCGCCGGCCTCTTCAGCCGCCTGCGCCGCGAGGACGACCTCGAGGTGATCGAGCTCCCCGAAACCGAACCGATCCGGCTCCGGCGCCCCGCTCGCCGGCGCCAAGGGTCGATGGTCGACGAGGACGACGAGCCGCTGCCGGACCTCGCGCCGCTGTCACCTGCCGGGCTGAACACTCCCGCCGCGCGCGCCAAGCCGACTCCGGCGCCGAAACCTGCCGTGCCGGTCGAGGGCCTGCAGCTGCGCATCACGTCTCCGAGTGGCTACACGTTGCCACCGATGAAGCTCCTGGGCGAAGGCACGCCCGGCAAGCTGCGCAGCAAGGCCAACGACTCGGTGATCGAGTCGCTGACGGAAGTCTTCAAGCAGTTCGATATCGACGCGCGCGTCACCGGCTTCAGCCGCGGGCCGACCGTCACCCGCTACGAGGTCGAGCTCGGCCCGGCCGTCAAGGTCGAGCGGATCACGGGCATCAGCCGCAACATCGCTTATGCGGTGGCGAGTAGCGACGTGCGCATCCTCAGCCCGATCCCCGGCAAGTCCGCCGTCGGCGTCGAAATCCCCAACGCGGACAGGGAATGGGTCAGCCTCGGCGACGTGCTGCGCAGTCACAACGCGCAGAGTGACCACCACCCGCTGATCGTCGCTATGGGCAAGGACGTCGAGGGCGGTTTCGTCGTTGCGAACCTCGCGAAGATGCCGCACATCCTCATCGCCGGCGCGACCGGCGCGGGTAAGTCGAGCTGCATCAACGCGCTCGTCACCTCGTTGCTGATCCGCAGCGCACCCGAAGAGGTGCGCATGATCCTGATCGACCCGAAGCGCGTGGAAATGACGGCGTACGAAGGCGTGCCGCACCTCATCACGCCGATCATCACGAGCCCGAAGAAGGCCGCGGAGGCCTTGCAGTGGGTCGTCCGCGAGATGGACATGCGGTACGAGGACCTCGCCGCGAGCGGTGTGCGGCACATCGACGAGTTCAACCGCAAGGTGCGCAACGGCGAGATCACGGCGCCCGAGAACAGTGAGCGCGTCTACCAGCCGTACCCGTACATCGTGATCATCGTCGACGAGCTGGCGGACCTCATGATGGTCGCGCCGCGCGACGTCGAGGACGCGATCGTGCGGATCACCCAGCTGGCACGCGCCGCCGGCATCCACCTGGTCCTGGCCACGCAGCGGCCCTCGGTCGACGTCGTGACCGGGCTGATCAAGGCCAATGTGCCGAGCCGCCTCGCCTTCGCGACCGCGAGCGTCACCGACAGCCGCGTCATCCTCGACCAGCCGGGCGCGGACAAGCTCGTCGGCATGGGCGATGCGCTCTACCTCCCGATGGGGGCGAGCAAGCCGGCGCGGATCCAGGGCGCCCACGTGACCGAGACCGAGATCGCGGAGGTCGTGCGGTTCTGCAAGACGCAGGCGCAACCGACGTACCGCGAGGACGTCCTGGTCGTCCCCGGGGCGAAGAGGGAGGTCGACGAGGACATCGGCGACGACCTCGACCTGCTGTGCCAGGCGATCGAGCTGGTGGTCACGACGCAGTTCGGCTCCACGTCGATGCTCCAGCGCAAGCTGCGGGTCGGTTTCGCCAAGGCCGGGCGCCTGATGGACCTCATGGAATCGCGCGGCATCGTCGGCCCGAGCGAGGGGTCGAAGGCGCGTGACGTGCTCGTCCGCCCCGACGAAATGATCGACGTTCTCGCGGGCTTACGCGGAGAGTAGGGCATCTCGGGAGTGGGGAACCTTCGGCGTGGGAACCGCCTGTCCGGGATGTCGGGTTCCGCTGTGTCGACACATCTACTGCCCGCCTACACTTGTGCCGAGATACGTCCGGGGATGCACGCTGCGCAGCTAGGCCGGAAGGGGTCGTGACATGTCCGTAGGACAGTCGCTGGCCGCTGCGCGCGCCGAAAGCGGCCTGTCGATCGAGGCCCTGAGCGCGTCGACGCGCATCCGCGGCACCCTCATCCGCGCCATCGAGGCCGACGACTTCAGCATGTGCGGCGGCGATGTCTATGCCCGCGGCCACATCCGCAGCATCGCCCGCGTCCTCGGCGTGGACGACGCGCCGCTGCTGGCCGAGTTCGACACGATCCACCCGCGCGAGACGATCGACCTCACGGTCGAGTCCATCGGCAACGAGTGGCGGCCCCTCTCGACGCGCGACCGCTCGAAGCCCGCTTGGGGCAAGGCGATGGTCGCAGCCGTGCTCATCGGGGTGTGCACCCTCGTGATCGTCGGGCTC
>JAVEEB010000082.1 GCA_030840665.1 Frankiaceae bacterium
CCCCCGTAAAAGCCCTGCACTCGACTGTCGCCGCGGACCATAACATCGGGCGTCGCCAGTCTCAAAGTTGCACGTCCCATTCGTCACGGGCCGTCCCGAATGTCGTGCTACCTAACGAGAACGCCACTCTGACGTGCTGCCGCAGGCGCGTCCGAGCCGCCACCTCACGCAAGACCGCTAGTGCGGAGCCCGTACAAACTGAGTCCCACTCATGCCCGGCTGGCGAAGGGTCAGGCGACGGTGATGCCTGGCGCCGGGAACGCGGACGTCACCGAACGCACCTCAGCGCCGATCTTCGTGATCGACTCCTCGTCACCCTTGCCTGCCGCGGTCACGACCTCGTCGATCCAGCGGCCGATCTGGCGCATCTCGTCGACGCCCATGCCGCGGGAGGTGACGGCGGCCGTGCCGATCCGCAGACCCGACGGGTCGAACGGCTTGCGCGTGTCGAACGGCACCGCGTTGTAGTTGCACTCGATACCCGCCCGGTCGAGCGCCTTCGCGGCGATCTTGCCGGGCACGTCGCGGTTGGTCAGGTCGATGAGGATCAGGTGGTTGTCGGAGCCGCCGGACACCATGTCGACGCCGCGCGAGCCCAATTCGGTAGCCAGGGCGCGGGAGTTGGCGACGATCGCGTGCGCGTACGCCTTGAAGTCGTCCGTCGCCGCCTCGCGCAGCGCTACCGCGATGGCCGCCGTCGTGTGGTTGTGCGGCCCGCCCTGCAGTCCCGGGAAGACGGCCTTGTCGATGGCCGCCGCGTGCTCCGCGTCGCACAGGATCATCGCGCCGCGCGGGCCGCGCAACGTCTTGTGCGTCGTCGTGGTGATGACGCTCGCGTGGCCGACCGGCGACGGGTGCGCTCCGCCGGCGATCAGACCGGCGATGTGGGCGATGTCCGCCACGAGCACCGCGCCGACCTCGGCCGCGATCGTCGCGAAGGACGCGTAATCAATGGTGCGCGGGACCGCCGTGCCGCCGCAGAAGATCACCTTCGGCCGGTGCTCCAGCGCCAGCGACCGGATCTCGTCGAAGTCGACGACGCCCGTGTCCCGTCGTACACCGTAATGAACGGCCTTGAACCACTTGCCCGTCGCGGACACGGCGTGACCGTGGGTGAGGTGGCCGCCCATGGCCAGCCCCATGCCGAGCACCGTGTCGCCCGGCGACAGGAACGCCAGGTAGACGGCGAGGTTGGCGGGGGAGCCGGAGTACGGCTGCACGTTCGCGTGGTCGACCCCGAACAGCGACTTCGCCCGGGCGATCGCCAGCTCCTCGATCGGGTCGATGAACTGCTGACCCTCGTAGTAGCGCTTGCCGGCGTACCCCTCGCTGTACTTGTTCGTGAGCACGGTCCCCGTGGCCTCGAGCACGGCGGCGGACACGTAGTTCTCGCTGGCGATGAGCCGGATCGTGTCGGCCTGACGCTGCTCCTCGGAGGCGATGAGGCCGGCGATCTCGGGGTCGGTCGCGGTCAGGGCGCTGCGCACGTCGGTCATGGTCAGACTCCTTGCGTCGGGTTGTTCGGGGCTGCCACGTCTGCTTCGCGCTTGGCCTTGCGCAACTCCAGCCACAGGCCGACGAAGGACAGCGCGACGGCGATGGCGACGAGTGGCAGCAGGTACTTGTCGATGTGCAGCTTGGCGGCGCGGTCCACGCCGATGGCCCGGGCAACGCCCCAGCCGAGCAAGGTGACGCCGACGCCCCAGATGACGGCGCCGAGGGCGTTCCAGCGGGCAAAAATCCTGTTGTACAGGCCGGTGGCCCCGTAGAACGGCCCGATCAGGGTCCGCACGACGGGCACGAAGCGGCCGAGCACGATCGCCCTGCCGACCCCGAACCTCTTGGCGTGGTGGCCCGCGCGTTCCAGGTAGGCCTGCTTGAAGAAGCGGCTGTCCGGGCGCGAGAACATCGCCGGGCCGATGCGTCGACCGATGAGGAAGCCCACCTCGCCGCCGATGAGGGCAGCGATCGGGACGACGATCAGCAGCGCGAACAGGTTGAACTTCGGGTGCGGCCCGAAGGCGAGGAAGCCGGCGGAGAACAGCAGCGTGTCGCCCGGCAGGAAGATGCCGAGGAGCAGGCCGGTCTCCGCGAAGATCACCAAAGCGACGGCGAAAAGGCCGGCATTGGCGAGCGACTGCGGGTCAAGGAGATTCAGGGCAGAGGACACCACGCAAGGTTATCGTCCGGCCCTACGAACGGAGCGGTCAGATCGCGTGGCCGGCGATGAGCTGGCGCGCCGCGGCGCGCCAGGTCGCGTTGTTGCAGCCCGTGTAGTGGGTCCAGGAGGCGCCGTTGACGACCGCGATGCAGTCCGCGGCCAGCTCGGTCCCGTTGAGGTTGCCCCGCCCGCCGGCGCCGAAGATCCGGCTGATGCCGGCGATCATGCGGGGGATATCGCCGCCGTAGGCGCGGGCCTCGAGGATGTGGCCGTACTCGTGCTTGGCCACCGATGCGAGCTGTGACGCCGGGATCGTGGGCGAGAGGTAGATGGTGTTGTGGTACCAGTCGGTCATCCCGTAGTGGCCGAAGCTGCTGCTCATGACCCACGTGACCGGCCGGGCGGCCGAGTAGCCGGGGATGGCCGCGATGGCCCTCGACAGGGCGCTGCCCGACGGGTGGGTCGGGGCGGGCTTGCGCGTCGGCTTCGTCACCGGGTGGGGGACGCGGGCCGGGCGGGGTGCTGGCTTGGCGATAGGGCGCGGAGCGGTCGGGATCACTGGCACGGCGACGGGGGTCGGGGCCGCGATCGGGGACGCCGGAGGCGTGGCGGTGGGGGTCGGGCCGGCGTCGACGGGCTGGCTGGGGTCCTGCGTCGGGGCTGCGGCGGGTGCCGTGCCGTTGGGAGTCGTGCCGTCGGGAGTCACGGTGCCGTCGGGGCTGGGCTGCACGACTACGCCCTTGTACGCCAGGAGTGACGCACCATCCGAAACGGGCGATGCGCCGGCGGGTGCGATGGCCACGAGCGTGGTGAACACGGACAGCGTCAGCGCGAGGCCGATGGCCGTGGCGCGCGTGGACGGCGGGAGGAAACGTTTCACCCTTTTGTCCTCGGGGCCTCACCGAGGATCTATAGGGCCTGTTGGAGTGGTTCTGGCTCGCCCGTTCGGTGCAGCGGGCGTAGCTACGGTGGGCTAAGCGACTTGGTGGGGCCTCGCCCGGCGTTCCGTCGCCCGCTGGCCCCGATTTCATGGTTCGCGACGCCCGGGAGATACTGAGGCGATACCCACCCGCAAGTTATTCGGAGATGTTTTCATGCCTATCGCGACCCCAGAGGTCTACGCGGCGATGCTCGACAAGGCCAAGGCCGGCCACTTCGCCTACCCGGCGATCAACTGCACCTCCTCCTCCACAGTCGTCGCCGCCATCCGCGGTTTCGCCGAGGCCGAGAGTGACGGCATCGTCCAGGTTTCCTGGGGGGGCGCGGAGTTCGCGTCCGGCCAGACCGTCAAGGACATGGTCGTCGGCGCAGTCGGCCTCGCGCAGTTCGCGCACGCCGTCGCCGACTCCTACAACGTCAACATCGCGTTGCACACGGACCACTGCCCGCCGAACAAGCTGGACGGCTACATGCGTCCGCTGATCGAGCTGAGCAAGGACCGCGTCAAGAACGGCCAGCTGCCCCTCTTCCAGTCGCACATGTGGGACGGCTCCGCGGTCGTGCTCGAGGAAAACCTGACGATCGCCCGCGAGCTGCTCGCCGGCTGCGTCGCGGCGAACATCGTGATGGAGCTCGAGATCGGCGTCGTCGGCGGCGAGGAGGACGGTGTCGAGCACGACGTGGTCAACGAGAAGCTGTACACGACCCCCGAGGACGCGATCCGCACCGCTGAGGTCCTCGGCCTCGGCGAGAACGGCCGCTACATGCTGGCCGCGACCTTCGGCAACGTGCACGGCGTCTACAAGCCGGGCAACGTGAAGCTGCGCCCCGTCGTCCTCGACGAGATCCAGAAGGCCGTGCAGGAGAAGTTCGGGACGGCGGAGAAGCCGTTCGACCTCATCTTCCACGGTGGCTCGGGCTCGCTCCTGTCGGAGATCCGCGAGGCGCTCGACTACGGCGTCGTGAAGATGAACATCGACACCGACACGCAGTACGCGTACACGCGTCCCGTCGTGGGCCACATGTTCAGCAACTACGACGGCGTCCTGAAGATCGACGGCGAGGTCGGCAAC
>JAVEEB010000146.1 GCA_030840665.1 Frankiaceae bacterium
CAACTTGTGCACACGTACGGCGGCGACGTGCCCTTGCACCGCAGCCTGGCGCCGGCGATCAGCACGGTGCTGGGCCAGCTGTCTCAGAACGCGGCGGTCGGCACCAAGCTGCCGACCCATTTCGCGAGCGTCCTGCCGAACGAGGTGCTCGACAAGATCGACATCGGCGACATCATCGGCAAGTACGTGGCCACCGACGGCGACACGTCGTTCGAACAGTTGCACTGCGTCGGCATGTCGCAGGATCTCAGCGCGGTGGTCGGCATCCTGACACTGAAGCGGGCCAACGGATATTCCGGCGGGCTGTGCAGCAGCGGCAGCCTGGAGAACGTCGCCTTCTGGGCGGACTGGGACGACAACGGCAGCTTCGACGAATACCTCGGCACGGCGACGGTTCGCGTGCACGACGAGCCGATCCCAGCCGGTGGCGTGTCGTACGCGGTCTACCTGCCGGTCAATCTGGCGGCCCAGCGCCGAGTGTGCGACGCCGGTCACACCGCGCGGATCAGGGGTGTGCTGTCCTGGAACTCCCTGCCGTCGACGACCAACCCGTACGCGGTACCGGTGTGGGGCAACGCGATCGAAGCCAACGTGGCGCTCCCGCTCGGCGCCCCGATCGTCGGCCAGGTGCCGTTCCTGAGCGTCGTCGGCGGGATGGCCGTGCTGGACATCAACGGCGCCGGGTTGGCGAACGGGACGGCGGTGCTGGCCGGCTTCCACGCCGTCGACTCGCCGTTCGCCGGCAACGTCGTGCTGGCCGGCCACATCTCCAACCCGCCGGACCTCAGCGCCGGGCAGCCCCCGTTGACCTACCGGCTGGCTTACCGGCACGAGCTCGAGCCGGTCGGGACCGCGCACGAGATCACCAACCCGTTCCCGGTCACGCTCACCAGCTACTCCGGTTCGGCGTGGACGCAGACCCACGTCTCGCAAACCGCGGACCCGTTGACGCATCGGTACACGTACCGCGAGGACCTCACGTCGAACGGCCCCAGCGGCGACCTCACGTTCATCGAGGGCTTCGTGCTCGGCAACTGGTTGACGGGCGGGCTGCCGGATGGCCGGTACGAGGTGTGGTTCATCGCCGACATCGCCGGCTCGCCGGTGGCGTCCAACCGCGTCTGGGTGGAACTGGACAACACCGCCCCGGCCGCCACGCTGGTCGGTGACGCGGCGCACATCTTCGTCCCGCAGGGCGGCAACGTGACCGGGACGTTCAGCGCTTCGGATGTGCATCTGAGCGGCTGGTCGCTCGACGTCGAACCGGCCTTCCCGAACGTGACGACGCCACATTCCGGCAGCACGACCGTGGCGGTCGGGACGCCGTTCTCGCTGTCGACGGCAGCGGCCGTGCCGGGTGGGTACGTGCTCCACCTCACCGTTTCCGACAGGGCGATCGTGAGCAGCTCCTACATCGGCCAGTCCACGCAACTGCCGTTCGGTTTCTGCGTCGAGAAGCCGTAGAGCCGCTCGTCTCTGCGACCCGGCTGCCCGTGCACCTGCGGGCAGCCGGCTTTCGTTCTGAGACTGTTCAGTACCGGAGGCAACCATTTGGCCTGGCCAGCGCCTACAGGTAGTTGTAGGGGCAAACGAGTGGGGGCAGGCGTGGCAGACCGGTCGGGGTTCGATGGGTTCGTGACGGCGGCCTCCCCGCGGCTGCTGCGCACGGCCTATCTGCTCACGCGGGACTCCGCGGCAGCGCAAGACCTCGTGCAGATCGCACTCGTGCAGGCCTGGCGGAGTTGGGGCCGGATTGACGGCGACCCCTTGCCGTATGTCCGCCGCATCATGATCAACGCGTACACGGCCGCGTGGCGCCGTCGATGGCGTGACGAGGTACCGACAGCCGACCTGCGGGACGTCGGGTACGAACCGCACGGGTCCGTCGAGGAGCGCGACCTCGTCTGGTCGGCCCTCGGCCAGCTGCCGCGCCGGATGCGCGCCGTGCTCGTGCTGCGCTACTTCGAAGACCTCACCGAGGCGCAGACCGCGGAGATGCTCGGCGTGTCCGTCGGCACGGTCAAAAGCCAGTCAAGCAAGGGCCTTGCGCGGCTGCGCGTCGACGCGACGCTGGCGCCCGCATCCACGATCGCTCCCAGGGAGTCCTGACATGCCGATGACTGAGGACGACTTCCGCGCACTGCTGGCGGACAGGAGCCGAGATGCCTCTGGCACGCCCGACCCTGTCACTGCCGTGCATCACCGCATCCACCAGCGGCAGGTACGCACCCGCTCCGTGTTGGCCGCGGTTGCTGTCGCCGCCATCGCCCTGGCCGCCCTTGGCGTGCCCTCTGTCTTGAGTCGCGACAGGAACAACAACCCGACGACGGAGACCATCGACCCGTCGTTCACCCGTCCGGTGGAGCCCGCACCGACGATGCCGACTCCGTCCCCTTCGCCAGCTCCCAGCGCCACGCCGTTGCCTGACTTTGCGACCGGCGCGCCAGTATTCGCATTCGGCGGAAAGCTCCTTGCGGGGGGCGTCCTGCACAGTCCGGCAGAAGGCGACATCACGATCACGTTCACTCCCACCGACTGGAACCTGGCAATCGCGAACTGGTGCTCCAGCGGCTGGCCGAGCGACAAGGTCAGTTTCGTCGTCACAACCGTCAACGGACACAACCTCTTCGGGGGCACATGTGGGGCCGGTTTCGGCAAGCTCGGCGACGTGACCCCAGGCTCCGAAGAGGCGGCTTGGAGAGACCTGGGCGTCGAACTGGGCAAGCCGTCGACGTTCAGTGCCAGCATCCGCCAAGGTCCCATGACCGGCAGACTGCCCTTGGACCAGTCGTCCTCGCCGCAAATGGCCGCCAAGCGACCGCACGGCACTATGACTGTGGGGGTTTACCAGCGGGTCATTGTGTCGGATTATCCGCTGCCCGACTCCCCGGTGACTTTGGAGACTCCACAGGCCCTTTCCTATGGCTCCACTCCCCCTCCGACGCTCGTGACCGGAATGAATGGCACCTACGCAATGACAGCGGTCGCCACCAGTGACCGGAACGACCGGACGCTACTTGTGGAACATGTCGCTCCCGGTCAGATCCGCGTCCTGGTCAACGGCGTTCTGATCGATCTCGTGGAGTCCTGGGACTACACCGATGCCAGCGCCATCATCCCGCTGGATGTCGCTTCCCTGGCCCACTTCGGTGTCCGCGTCAGGGCCGGTCAGAAGGTCAGCGTAGCCATTCAGACAACGCGCTTCGCCGCACAACGCACGTGGGCGGCGTACCAACAGCAAAACTAGCTGCTCCCCGCAATATCAGAGCGACCAGTCGATGGGGTCCGCCCGTCCCTTGGCCAACAGGGCGTTGACCTTGCTGAACGGGCGGGAGCCGAAGAAGCCGCGGTCCGCCGACATCGGGCTCGGGTGGACGGACGCGACGATCGGCGTGCTGCCTAGCAACGGCGTGAGTGTCTGCGCGTCCTTGCCCCAGAGGATCGCGACGAGAGGTTCGTCGCGGGCGACGAGGGCACGGATCGCCTGATCGGTCACGATTTCCCAGCCCTTGCCGCGGTGGCTGGCCGGCGCCCCCGGCCGCACGGTCAGCACCCTGTTGAGCAGCAGCACGCCGCGATCGGCCCACAGCGACAGGTCACCGCTCGCGGGCGGGTCGCCACCGATGTCTTCGCGAAGCTCACGGAAGATGTTCTGCAAGCTACGCGGCAGCGGGCGCACGTTCGGGGCCACCGAGAACGACAGGCCAACCGCGTGGCCCGGCGTCGGGTAGGGGTCCTGGCCGACGATCAACACGCGCACCGCGTCGAACGGCCGGGTGAACGCCCGCAAGACGTTCTCCCCCGCGGGCAGATACGCGTGACCCGCCGCCACCTCGGCACGCAGGAAGTCCCCCATGGCGGCGATCTGCCCTGCGACCGGCGCCAAGTCTTTCGCCCAGCCCGGGTCGATGAGTTCGTCGAGGGGTCTGGGCACGCACGCAGACTATCGGGGCGCGCGGGCAGCTTGCGACGACAGCGATGACAGGACGGCCAGTGCCTCGTCCCGTCGTACGAAGGGAACGTAGACGTGATCGTGGAAGAAGCCCGCGACGACGTTCGCGCTGATCCCGGCGGACGCCAGGGCGCCGCTCACGGCAGCAGTGAGGCCGACCGCGTCCAACGCCGAATGGACCCGCAAGGTGAGCCGTGCAGCGACGTAGTCGTACGCCAACCCGAGCTCGTCCGCCTGCGTTCGGGTCACCACAACGGTGATGCCCTCGTCCTCCCGCACCACGACGGCGGGCTCCACGCCGGAGGGCAGCGCGTCCACCATGCAGAAGACCCATTCGAGACCATCGCAATGAGCGGCCATCGACGACAGCAACACGCCCAGGTCGCGTTCAGCCACGAGTGGCCCGATCGTGCAGTTCTCTCACGTACACGAGGTTCTCGCGCGTTCGTTGTTCCAGCGGCAGCATGGTCGAGAAGTCCTCCAGCGTGACCCATCCGTCGTACCCGTGCTCGACGAGTGCCCGGAAGTAGGCCGCGAGATCGGCCCGGCCGTCGCGCAGCGGCACCCATCGATCGCCCCACTCGATGGCGCCGTCGCCGGCCTGCCCGACGCGTTCCCACGCGCCATTCTTGACGTGCACGTGCGCGAGGTACGGGCCCAACATCTGGAATGCGGACAGCGGATCCTCGTACCCCTCGATAGTCAGGTTGCCGATGTCGTGGATGACCCCGACGTGTGCAGGGTCAAGGCCGTCGATGAGTCGCATCGCGGCGGACGCGGAGGCGACGATCGTGCGGTGGTGCAGCTCGACGAGCGCCGTCACGTGGTGGTGTGCCGCCCGTTCGGCGACCCATTCCAGATCGGTCCGCGCGGCGGCGAACACGTCACGGTAATTGCCGGAACCCGTCGCCGGCATCGTGATTCGCAGCCGCCCTGCGCCGAGTTGCGCCGTTACGGCCAGCAGCCGTTCCACATCGGCGTGCTCGGAACAGGCCGCATAGCCGCCGATCGCCGAAAACTCGAGCCCCGCTTCACGAGTGATGCGGGCGATGTCGTCAACGGACGCCTCGAGTCGCGTCAGCGGCCAGGTCGCGCGGTTGCCGGCCCAGAACCCCGGCGACGGCGCGTCATCCTGGTCGGTCACTCGCCACTCGATACCGTCGAAGCCCTGGTTAGCGAGCGTCGCGGCGGCCTGCACCGGAGTCCACTCCGGCGTGGAGGCCGTGAACGCCGAGAACTTCATGACGTGACGACCACCACGTCGTCGAAGTCGCCCGCAAGGACGCGGGCAAAGTCGACGGGCTGATGCAGCGTCGCCGACACGTACATCGCGCGGACCGCGGCGAGAGCCGTCAAGGCATCGCCCGCCGTCACGCCCGGTCGGCCGCCGCCATTGATGGCCTCCACCAGGTCAACGTATTGACGGAGGTGGCCAAGCTGAAAGGCATCGGGAGACTTCTCGGAGCCGTGCACCTCGCCGGGCTCCACGACGGCCCCCGCTTGATTGCCGGCGGCACCCGACGCCACGTGGAAATACTCGAGCCGGTCGTCGCGGATGACCGCGGACCCCTGCGTGCCATGGACCTGCAGATGCACATCGAGCCCGGGATATGCCGAGGTCGTGGCGTGCAAGACCGCGAGGGCGCCCGACTCGAACCGGAACGTCGCGACCGCCACGTCCTCCACCTCGATGCGCTCGTGGGCCAGCAGCGCCGTGTGCGCGAACACCTCGACGGGCCGGCCGAGGAACCACAGCAGGAGATCGACGGTGTGCACGCCCTGGTTCATCGTTGCGCCGCCGCCGTCCCACTCCCACGTCCCGCGCCAGCCGGCGGAGTCGTAGTAGTCCTGGCCGCGCCACCACGTCACCGAGGCGACGGCCGACGTCACTCGCCCCAGCTCACCCGCGGCGATCGCTGCCGCGACAACGACACTTGCCGGGTCGAACCGGTGCTGGCTCACGACGGCACACACGAGGCCGCGCGTTTCCGCCTCAGCCGCAACCGCCGCCAGTTGACGCGCGCGTGGCAGGGAGACGTCGATCGGCTTCTCCACCAGCACGTGCTTGCCGGCCGCCAGCGCTTCCTCGGCAGCTGCCGTGTGCAGCGCGGTCGGCGTGCAGATGACAACCAGGTCGACGGCCGATCCGGCGAGCGCCGCGCCCAGGGTTGCGAAAGTCGCTGGTCGCTCGTCCCACGAAGCGACGTGTGCGGCCAATGCCTCGGCCGCGTCCGGCATCGTGTCGACGATCGCCGTAACGCGCAGCCCGCCGTGCCGGCGCATCACTTCGGCATGGTTGCGACCGATGATCCCTGCACCGACGATGGCGACGCGCAGTTCAGCCGTCATGCGAGCGTCACACCGATCGAATCAGTCAGTGAACGGAACGCTCGGGCGGCGCGCCCGAATGCGAACGGCCCCGAGAAGCCGCCCAGCGCCGACGTGTCCGCGAGATGCGGCTCGAGTGACGCGAAGCCCTCGTACCCGTCATCTCTCAACGCCGTCAGTGTTTCTCGGAGCTCCCCATCGCCCTCGCCCGCCGGCGTGACGTCACCGGTCGCACTGAGCGCGTCCTTCACCTGCAGATAGGCGAGATGAGGCCGCAGCATCGCGTAGCCATCGGTGAAGGGCCGGACCCCTACCTGCACGAAGTTGGCGTTGTCCCAGGCAACCTGCAGCGCAGCTGACCCGACGGACTCGATGATGTCGAGGCACCGCTGCGGGATGTCGCCGTAGATGTCCTTCTCGTTCTCGTGCACCAGGGTCACGCCCTCGGCCTCGGCGACGTCGGCCAATGCACGCATGCGCGTCATCACGGCGTCCCGCACGTCTTCGACCGGGACATTGGCCGGCCGATAGAACGAGAAGATGCGGATGTACGACGCATCGAACCGATGAGCTGCAGCAACCGCTCGCCGCAACCGCGCGACTTCGGCATCCGCGTCGCCCGTCACGTCCACCTTGCCTATGGGCGAGGCGATCGCGGACACAGCCATGCCGCGTTCCCGCACAAGTCCGGAGAGCCGATCCAGCTGGTCGGCATCGAGGTCCACGATGTTGACGCCCCAGGCGCTGCGCACCTCGATATGACCAGCTCCGAGTGCTTGCAGAACGGCCAACTGCACAACAGGATCGGCATCGATCTCGTCGCCGAATCCGCTGAGTGTCCAGACGGGGTTGCCGGGGGTCATTCATCGCTCCTGTCGTCGGGCATCAGAGTATTGCCCGCGTCTTCAGCGCCACCGCCCGGCGGGCGGCCGCCTGACACCCACGAAGCCCATCCGTAGGGACGGCGGCATTAGGCTGGACCCACCCCAGGAAAGAAGGACCCATGGCCGCCGAACCCATAGAGGCCGTGCGCATCCACCCGCTCGCCCTCCCCATCGTGCAGCAACTCACGGGCGGAGACCTCCGTCGCATGAAGATCATCGAGACACGCGACGGGCTCGTCATAGACATGCTGATCCGCTGATCTTCACGCCTGGGCGAGAGCCCCATTCAGCACCGAACGGCCCTAGCTGGTACTTTCTTGTCCGCGCGCCGCTAGCTCAATAGGCAGAGCAGCGGACTCTTAATCCGCGGGTTCGGGGTTCAAGTCCCTGGCGGCGCACCCGTAAAGGCCTGGGCGTCTTCCGTTCGTCGGAGGGCGCCCAGGTTCGTTCAGTGGGCCACTGCGGGTGTGCGGATCCGGCGCCGGGCGAGGATGCCGAGGCCGGCGGCGGCAAGGCAGGCCGCGGCGGCGAGCCCAAGACCCGCCCGCCCCCCGAAGTGTTCGCTGACCGCTCCGGCGATGGGGCCGCCGATCGGCGTCGAGCCGAGGAAGGCAACCGCCCACAAGGCCATGACCCGGCCCCGCATCGACGGCGCGGCGCCCAGTTGCAGCGTGCTGTTGCCCTTCGACAGGAAACCGACGCTGACGCCGCCCACGAACATGAGCGCGACCAACTCCAGCGGCAGGGTGGGCGCGACCGCGGCCGCCGTGAGCGCCGCCGCGAACGCGAACGACGAGTTGGTCATTGCCGCGATTCCCGTACGGCCTTTTGCCGCCACGTAGAGGCCGCCGACAATCGCGCCCAGGCCCATGGCGCCCGTCAGATACCCATACGTGCTCGGGCCGCCGTGGAAGGTACTTTTGGCGACGACCGGCAGAACCACCTGGAACTCGTACGCGAGGCATCCGACGAGCGCCATCATCGCCAGCGGGACGGCGAGTTCGCGAGTCCGGCGTACGTAGCGCAATCCTTCGATGACCTGCCCTCTCGCCCGCGCCGTCGGTGCCGTGGGGAGCAGCGACTCGGCGTCGAGCAGGACCAGGGAAAGGACGACGGCGACGAAGCTCGCGGCGTTGATCAGGAAGCACAGTCCGGTGCCTCCCGCGGCGATTATGAGGCCCGCCGCCGCCGGCCCAACTGCGCGGGCCACGTTCACGATGACGGAGTTGAGACTCACGGCGTTGCGTACGCGATCGGCCCCGACCATCTCGAGGATGAACGACTGCCGCGCGGGGTTTTCGAAGCAGTTGTTGAGACCCAGAAGGACGGCGATCGTGTAGACCTCGTTGAGCGTGACGCGATGCGTGAGCGTCAGCACGCCGAGGACGAGGGACAGCAGCCCCATCATCGACTGCAGCCAGATCATCAGCTTGCGCTTGTCGACGCGGTCGGCGACGACGCCGCCATACGGGCCGAGGAGCAACACCGGCAACGTCTGCAGCGCCACGAGCAGGCCGACCTTCGTGCCGGAGCCGGTCAGCTCCAGGACAAGCCACGACTGAGCCACGGTCTGCATCCACGTGCCCACGAGCGAGATGCCTTGGCCACTGATGTAGCGGCGATAGTTGCGGTTGTCGAGCGAGGCAAACATCGCCGCCCAGAACGTCGGCGCGGACGCCTCCGCCGTCACGACCCGGGCGCGGTCGGCTCCGCGCATTCCCGAGCATGATCGACGAGTCGCGCGAGGGCATGAAGCTGATCGGACTCGCGGCGTTGTCTTCCCATGAGCGACATTCTCCCATTGGCTGTCCACGGAGCCACAATGGTCAGCATGTGTGGACGCTATGTGCTCGGCCGCAGCAGCGACGCCCTTGCGGCAGAGCTCGAAGCCGCCGACGCCACGGGATCGGCGGTCCCGCCGCACTTCAACATCCCGCCGACGTCCACCGTGCCCGTCGTCATCAGGGTTGATGGGCAGCGGCGGCTGGGGAGGATGCCGTGGGGCATCCGCGGGCAGCGCGACGGCAAGCAGACGCTCCTGTTCAACAGCCGCTTGGAGACCGTTGTCGACGCCCGACGCCCGCCCTCTCGCCGCTGCCTGGTGCCGGCCACGGGTTACTACGAGTGGCACACAACGGCGGGGGTCCGCACGCCCTACTTCATCACCGACCCCTCGAGCGACATGATCACGATGGCTGGGCTCTACGAGGGCACGAAGATCGCCGAGGGCCGCACCGACTGGTCGTTCTCCATCGTTACGACCGCGGCAACCGCCGAGCTCGTCGCGATCCACCACCGGCGTCCCGTCGTCGTACCACCTGATCTGCGCGAAGCGTGGCTCGATGCGACCACTCCCCTGCCGGACCTGCTACGCGAACTCGACGGACGCCAGCAGGCGTTGGCGTACGTCGCGGTCGGCGCCGGCGTCGGCGATGTCCGCAATAACGACGCGACGCTGCTCGAGCCGGCCCGCGCGTCGTAGCTGCGGCGAAGGGCGCCTCCCGACGATCGGGAGACGCCCAACGCACGAAATGATCAACGGCTGTTACTGGGTGACGCGCACAACCTGGCCGGTCGGCGCACCGGGTCCGGCCGGCGTGCCGGTCATGATCGACCAGTTCGACACGTAGATGTTGCCGGCCGGGTCCATCGCGAAGCCCTGCGGGAAGAACAGCTTGCCCGCGCCGAGCACAGAGCGCGTCCCATTCGGGGTGATCTTCACGATGTCGCCCGCCGGGTTGCCCGTCGGGCCGGGGTTGAAGCCGTTGGCCTGGAACTCGACCGCGTAGAAGTTGCCGTGCTTGTCGAAGCCGCAGCCGTCGACAACATTGAAGCCGGTCTTCCAGACGCTGAACGTGCGCGAGGCGATTTCGTACCGGTAGACGTTGCCGGTGTTAAGCGCAGCCCCCGGTGCCAGCTGCCCGATGTAGAGGTTGTGATCGGGGCCGACGGCAATGCACGTCGGGACGGCGTCTGCTGCGGGCGGGTTCGGGAAGAAGGCGCGTTCCATCACGGTGCCGTAGCGGTCGACGGTGACGAGTGTGTTGGCGCCGGCGTCGACGACGTACGTCATGTCACCGACGATCGCGAGGGCGTTCGGGTTCGAGTCCGGGAATTGAGTTGGCACGAGGTTCTTGTGGAGTGCTGTCCAGGTGAAGTCGGCGTCTCCGACGTTCGACAGCACCGTTGTCGAGGACCCCTCAACCTTCTTCAACATGCCCAACTGCGATGTCAAAGCAACGGTGTTCTCGTCGGTGAGCGTGGCGCCATCAGTCAGCCCCGCGGCGAACCCGGCGACTGATTCCCCGAACAGCACGCGCAGACCGCCACGTTCGGCGGCGGCAACCGCGGCTATGCCTTCGGCGGCGAGGCCACCCGGGATGTCGGACTCCGAGATGAGGCCGGTCAATACGGCCGTCGCCACGCCGTCGTGAAGCATGGCCAGGGAGCCGGTACGACCGAAGCACAGAGGACCACCGCTGGGGCCCGTCATGCCGGCCGGGCAATCGGTCCCGCCCCTGCCCGCTTCAGCGACGTACACGTGACCGCGACTCCACGCAAGGCCGCGCGG
>JAVEEB010000194.1 GCA_030840665.1 Frankiaceae bacterium
GCGTAGTGCGCCGCCACGCGACCGCGGAACGCCACCATGAACTCGTGATACCGGGCCTCGACGCTCGCGATATCCGTGACGAGGAACGGCGTCTCACCGGTCAATCTGTTGAGCTTGTCGGGAGACAAGGCCGCCGGCCAGCCCGGTGGAAGCGCCGCCACGCGACTGACACCCGGCGCGTCGCCGAGGTCAGCAAGCAGTCTGGACACGCGACCTCCGGAGTCATCAGCTAAAGGGCAAGCGCCCCCCATCCCTCGGCTCATCGGCCGCCATAGCACTTTCATGAAGCCAAATCTCGCCGGAGTATGCGCATTGATCCATTTGGGTGTTTAGGCCAAACGGGTGGGTGCCGACTGAGAACCATGGCTAACACCGCCCAGCCGCGCTTTTTGCGCGTTCGTGCTATCCGAACGGCACTCGTTGCCGTCCTCGGAGTCTTCGCGCTTGCGACGTTCACGGGCACCATCGGGTCGATCCGTGCTGGCGTCGTCAGCAACGCGCTGCTTGTCGCGCTGCCCCTCGCGGCCGCCGCCTGCTGCGCCCGCCGGGCGGTCTCGGAGTCCGGGCGCCGCCGCCGATCCTGGGCCCTCATCGGTGCCGCCGCGCTGTCCTGGGGCTTGGGGCAGAGCATCTGGACCTTCTACGAGCAGGTGCTCCACCGCGAGGTGCCGTTCCCCTCGACCGCCGACATCGGCTACCTGGGATTCATCCCGCTGGTGCTCACCGGCCTCGTGCTCATGCCCTACGCCGAATTGACCGTCGCGACGCGCATGCGAATGCTGCTCGACGGCGTCGTCATCGGTGTGGCCATCCTGCTCGTTTCGTGGGACCTGATCCTGATGCCGACGTTGAACGGCGACACCGACGGAGTCCTCGCACAAGTCATCAGCCTCGCCTACCCGGTGGGCGACACCGTCGCCGTCACCTTGGCCCTCGTCATCGTCGCCCGCGCCCGCCACGGCAGCGAAGTGCGCTTGCTGACAATCCTCACCCTCGCCGCCGGCACGCTCGCCTTCGGCGTCGGCGACACCGGCTTCCTCGTCCTGACCCAAAAAGGCAGCTACTCCTCGGGAAACCCGATCGACCTCGGTTGGGCCGCGGGCTTCACGCTGATCGCCATCGCGTCAACGATCGCCGGCAGCTCGACGAGCCACGCCCCCTCGCGGCACACGCAGCGACTCGGCGTGCTCGCGCCCTACGGCGCCGTCGTCACGTCGCTGGTCATCCTCAGCATCCGGCTCGTCGAGGGCTCGACGCCCGACTCGTTCAGCATCGCGTTGCTCCTGGGCGAGCTGGTGCTCATCGTCGTCCGTCAGGTGCTGACGATGCTGGAGAACGACTCGCTGACCCGCAACCTCGAGCACCGCGTCGAGGAGCGCACCGAGCAGCTCGCCACGCGCGAGCGCTGGTTCGCGTCCCTCGTACACAACTCGTCCGACGTCGTCCTCGTCCTCGACCCGGACGGCACGATCGATTTCCAGACGCCGTCGGCGGAGCGCGTGTTCGGCTACGCGAACGAGGCGTTGCACGAGACGCACGTGTCCTCACTCATCGCCCCCGACGACACCCCCCGCGTCGCCGATGTCCTGGCCCGCCTGGCGGACATGCCACTCGCGACCTCGACGATCGAGGTCAGTGTCCGGCACGCCAACGGCGAGCTGCGCAACACGGAGACGACGGTCACCTCACTCGTGCACGACCCCGCCGTCGGGGGCTTCGTCATGACGATCCGCGACGTCACCGAGCGCCGCCGGCTCGAGCAGCAGCTCATGCATCAGGCGTTCCACGACGAGCTCACCGGCCTGGCCAACAAGGCGCTGTTCGCCGATCGCGTCGAACGGGCCCTCGCCGCGTGTGCGCGCACCGCCGCCCCGTTGGCCGTCATCTTCATCGACCTCGACTCCTTCAAGAGCGTCAACGACTCCCTCGGCCACGGCTGCGGGGACGAGCTGCTCAGCCAGGTCGCGCAACGGCTCGCCAGCTGCGTGCGTCCCGGCGACACCGTCGCCCGCTTCGGCGGCGACGAGTTCGCCATCCTCGTTGAGTCGATGACGTCGGAGGACGAGGCGCTGGAGGTCGCACGGCGCTTCAGGACTGCCTTGTACGCCGGGTTCCCCATCGGTGGCCGTGACGTCCTCATCCGCGCCTCCATGGGCGTCGCCGTGAACCGCACCGGGCTGGAAGACGTCGAGGAAATGCTTCGCAACGCGGACCTCGCGATGTACCAGGCGAAGTCGAAGCGCGAAGGCGGCTACCAGGTCTACGAGCCGGCGATGCACACCTCCGCCATCACCCGCCTCGAGCTGGAGAACGACCTGCGACGCGCGTTGCGCCGTGGCGAGTTCCACCTCGAGTACCAACCCACGATCGAGCTCATCTCCGGCCGTCTTACCGGCGTCGAGGCGTTGCTGCGGTGGAACCACCCGGAGCGTGGCAACGTGCCGCCGCTGGACTTCGTCACGACCGCCGAAGACATCGGTCTCATCAACGAGATCGGCGCGTGGGTCATCGAGGAAGCGTGCCGCCAGGCCGCCCTCTGGCGCGTGCTGCACAACGAGCCCTTCAGCATCGCCGTCAACATCTCGGGCCGCCAACTCAACTCCTCGCTCGTCGGCCAGATCTCCGAAGCCCTCGAGCGTCATGGGGTGGACCCGCACTCGCTGACGTTGGAAATGACCGAGAGCGTCCTGATCCACCACACCGAAGAAGTGCTCGAACTGCTCAGCGACCTCCGCGCGATGGGCATCAAGATTGCGATCGACGACTTCGGCACCGGCTACTCGTCCCTGTCGTACCTCTCGCGCATGCCCGTGGACGTGCTGAAGCTGGACCGTTCGTTCGTCGAGCAGGTGGCGCGCGGCACGCAGTCGACCGAGCTCACGCGCACGATCGTCGCCCTGGCTCAAACTCTGCAGCTGTCGACCGTCGCCGAGGGCATCGAGCAGGACGACCAGCTCGGCGAGCTGATGGGCATGGGTTGCTCGCACGGACAGGGCTTCCTGTTCTCCCGGCCCGTCAGCGGCGGAGCCATTTCCGCCATGCTCGAGGAGTCGTCCGGCGTCCCGCTGCCGCGCGCGCCGCTGCCCGTCCTGTCAGCCATCGAGTCGGTGCTGTAAGCCCGCATCCAGCGGCGGCTGCCGGGCAGGCGATGAAACCGATGCTCGTGCCGCGCGCGAACATCCGCATGTGATGGTGTCCCCGCGCCCCCTTTCCCGGCGCGACCTCCTGCGACTGGCGGGCATCACCGCACTGCTGTCGGCGTGCACTCCGCGCCGTCCTCAGCCGCTGGCGGGGCGTCCGATCACGATCGGGTACGGCAGCGATCCCAGCCAGGTTGCCGACCTCTACCTGCCATCGGGGACCGCGACTGTGCCGGTCGCCGTGGTCATCCACGGCGGTTACTGGCAGAAGGAGTACGGCTACGACCTCGGCGTCCCGCTCGCGGAAGTCCTCGCCGGCGAAGGGGTGGCGGCCTGGAACATCGAATACCGGCGGGTGGGCAACGGCGGCGGCTGGCCCGCCAGCTTCGAGGACGTCGCAGCTGCTATCGATGCGCTGGCCGACAAGGCTCAGGCCGCCGCGGGCGGCCGTCTCGATCTCAGCCGGGTCGCGACGCTTGGCCACTCGGCCGGCGGGACGTTCGCCGTCTGGGCCGCGGCGCGGGGAAGGTTGCCCGTAGGCGCACCCGGCGCGCGGCCCGTTGTCCGCGTGGCGGGCGCGGTCTCCCAGGCAGGCGTCCTCAACCTGCGCGCCGGCGCGGCGGCTGGGTTGGGCGGCGGTGCGGTGCAGTCGCTCGTCGGGGGCGAGCCCGCACAAGTCCCGAAGCGCTACGCGATGGCCGACCCGGTCGCCCTGGTTCCCCTGGGAGTGCCGGTGACGCTCGTCCACGGCACCTTGGACTTCGTCGTACCGATGGATCAGAGCGAGTCCTACGTCGCGGCCGCCGTCGCCGCCGGCGACCACCCGAAGCTGGTGCGCGTCGACGGCGCCGACCACTTCGCGCTCATCGACCCAGGCCAGCCCGCCGGCCGCGCGAGCCTGGACGCGGTGCGCGAAATCCTCAACCACGCCTTGCGAAGTTAGCGGGACCAGCCCGTGTGGACGGGCAGCGGCTGCATGCCCCACGTCTCGGGGTGGCGCGCCATGTCGTCGATGACGTCGAGCTCTTCCTCGGACACGCGGCGCGCGTGCGACTCGATCCAGGACAGCAGGCGCGTGCGGTTCGTCACGTGTACGCCGCCGTTCTCGCCCTCGACCGTGAGCCGCAACGCATCGACGACGACGACGACCGGCTGGACCTGCACCGCGAACTCGCAGCGGGTCGACAACATCCGTGCGGCTCGGCCTGCCACGAAGGATGCGTCATGGATCCAGTCCTGCCGATCGCCGTCGACGACGATGGTCGAGCCTTTCGCCCAGACATGGCTCGCCCGCTCCCGGAAGACCGAGAGGGCGAAGACCCCGCCGGGGCCGATCACGAGGTGGTCGATGTTGCAGCCCGCGGTCCCGATCGGGATGGCGTGCACGGTCCGCCAGCCATTGGCCTCGAGGAGGCGGAGCCGGGCGGTGACGAGGTGCTCCGAGCGGGCGCGCAGGTCGTGGTCGCGCTTCTCCACGGCCGCGATCTGACGTTCCTGCAGGGCGTTCGGACGGTTGTCGGTCAGGACGGGAATCCAGCCGGACTTCGCGTCGCGGAGGTCGACGCTCGACGGGCGCTGCGCGGGCACGGTGACCGGCGCAAGCGCGCGCGGGGCGGGCGCCGGCCGCGCACGCCACCGGTCGACGGCGCGCTCGAACGCCGCGAGCTGCGAAGGGTCCTGAAGGTCGACGGTGCCGCTCTCGAGGTCAAGGCTGCCGACGAGGTCGCCGTCCTCGGTCCGCACGTACAGGCGCTCGGGGCCGAACTTGTTCCAGTGCCGCACCGCTAGCTCGCTCATGGAACTCCCCCGGCGGGATCGACTACTTGACGCAGTAGTTGTCGACGCGCAGATGGCCCAATCCGCAGGGCCGCTCGGGTGAACCGCGCTCGCGATCGCAGCTACCGCGCGGACACCTCGGTGCAGGACAGGAACATGCCCTCATGGCCTGCAGCTGGGTCGGGCGCCTCGCAGCGCTGGACGTGCACCTTCGGGCC